>NZ_RJVI01000002.1:907985-1064482 GCF_003751635.1 Inmirania thermothiophila | reverse complement strand
CCGATCCAGGTCCAGGCCGTGGTCTACATCGTGCAGCGCATGGCGGAGATGGCCGCCCTCGGCGTCATCGCCGGGGTGTGGGCGTATCTGCGCGGACGGCGCACGGGGCGGTGGCGCTGGTACGGGCTGAGCGTGCTGGCGCTGGCGTTCGGGGGGCTGTCGAAGGAGAACGCCTGGATCGGTCCGGTGCTGGTGGTGCTGGCCGAGTACGGGGTGGTGCGGCGGGGGGCGGTGCTGGCCACGTGGCGGGACCGGCTGGTGTGGTCGCTGCCGGTGGCGGGGCTGGTGTGGGTGGTGGGGGATCTCGCCCTCGGGGGGCCGCTTGCGGGCTGGCTCCTGCCCGGGTATGCGTACCGCAGTTTCACGCTGGTGGAGCGGCTTCTCACCGAGCCGCGGGTGATCGGGCTGCATCTTGGGCAGTGGTTGTGGCCGTGGCCGGAGCGGTTTTCCATCGAGCACGAGGTCGCGGTCTCGCGGGGGGTGCTGGAGCCGCCGACGACGCTGGTGGGGCTGCTCGGGGTCGTGGTGTGGGTCGGTGGGGGGCTTTGGCTGCTGTGGTGCGGCGGCCGGCGGCGGCGGGTGGGGTTCGGGCTGCTGTGGTTTGCGGCGGCGCTGGTGGTGGAGTCGACGGTGGTGCCGCTGGAGCTGGTGTTCGAGCACCGGATGTATCTGCCGACGGTGGGGCTTGGGGTGGTGACGGGTGTGGGGGTGTCGTGGGCGTGGCGGCGGCTGCGCCCTGCGGCGGTGGCGCTGCCGGGCGCGCTCGTCCTCGCCGCCCTCGCCGCCTCCACCTCCGCCCGGCTGCCGGTGTGGCGCGACAACCTGACCCTCTACGCCGAGGCCGTGCGCCACGCCCCCGGCTCGGCGCGCGCGTGGGTGAACTACGGACTGGGCCTTGCCCAGGCGGGCCGTCACGACGAGGCCATGGCCGCCTACCGGCGCGCCCTCGCGCTCGAGGACCTGCCGGAGGCGCGCCACAACCTGGCCATGCAGCTCGAGCGGCGCGGCCGCCTGCGCGAGGCCCTGGCGGAGCTGGACCGAGCGGTCGCCCGGGTGCCGCGCCTCGCCCCGGCGCGGCTCGAGCGCGGCCGCATCCGCCATCGCCTCGGGGACCTGCGCGGGGCGGTCGAGGACTACGACGCCGCCCTCGCCCTGCGCCCGGGGTGGTGGGTGCCGCTGGACAACCGCGCCCTCGCGCGCCTCGCCCTCGGCGACGTCGCCGGGGCGCTCGCGGACCTCGACCGCGCGATCGGGCTTGCGCCCGCGGTGGCGAGGCTGTGGGCCGACCGGGGCGCGGTCCGTCTCGTGGCCGGGGATCCCGCCGCGGCGCTGGCCGACCTCGAGCGCGCCGTCGCCCTCGGCGCCGACGATGCCGGGGTCCACTACAACCGCGGCCGCGCCCTCGCCCGCCTGGGGCGCGCGGAGGAGGCGGCGGCGGCGTGGCGGCGGGCGTGTGCCCTCGGGCTTGCGCGAGCCTGCCGCGCCGCCGGTTCCCGCGCGCGCGAAGGGACGCCGGCCCCGTTTCCCGGATTCGGGAACGGGATTCCCGGGCGGGAGCAGGAAAGTGCCGGCATGACGGACTAAGTCGCTGATCGATGGTCGAGGCGCGGGCCCGTGCGGGGTGGCACGGAAGATGCAGCCAACCCGGCGGGCGCATCCTGACAGCCTCGGAGGACCAGACCATGTTCAGCAAGATGCACAAGAGGGTGGCGATCCTGGCGGGCGCGGCGGCGCTCGCGGTGGCCGGCGGGGCCTTCGCCGGAATCGCGGGCTCCAAGCACGACTTCACCGCCTCCAACGGCCGCAGCGGCACCAACGCGCAGTTCATCCCGGGGGGCGAGATCTGCGTCTTCTGCCACACCCCGCACGGTTCGGACACCGGCGCCTCGGCCCCGCTTTGGAACCGCGTGCTCGACCACGGCCAGACCTACACCACCTACGACAGCCTCGGCACCTCGACCCTCGACGGCCAGGTGCTCACGGTGGGTTCGGTCTCGCTCGCCTGCCTCTCCTGCCACGACGGCACGCAGGCCATGGACGCCGTGATCAACAAGCCCGGCTCGGGCGGCTACAGCGCCAGCGGGGACGAGATCTCGGGGACCAGCATCACCACCATGGCCGGTACGCCGCTGCCGATGCTGGGGACCGATCTCACCAACGACCACCCGGTGGGCGTGGCCTACGCAGGTGGCGGCTGCGAGGGCAAGACCGGCACCGGTACGTGCACCAGCGCCGACTTCAACGACAAGGACTTCAACACGGCGCAGTTCAACACGGTGAACGGCCGCACCGTGTTCTGGGTCGACACCAGCTCGGGCACGACCGGCGCGCGCGAGAAGACGGACATGGTCCTCTACACGCGCACCTTCACCGCCGGCGACGGCCCGTCGGTGGAGTGCGCGAGCTGCCACGACCCGCACAACGACGGCTCGTCGCCGGTGCAGTTCCTGCGCATCAACAACACCGGCAGCGCCGTCTGCCTGGCCTGCCACAACAAGTGATCCGCGCAGGCTGAGCGCATGCGCCCCGGGGCCGGGCGGCGGGAGCCGCCCGGCCTCTTTCGCGTGCATGCCCGGTCCGTTGCCGGGCGCCACCGGCTCTGCTAGCGTCGGGGCCTTGTCCACAGTGGGAGAGACGCCATGCGCCGTCTGCTGATCCTCCTCCCTCTCCTCGCCGGCGCCGCGGCCGAGGCCGCCCTGCCCGAGGGTGTCTTCGCGCGCGTGGACGGGCGCGAGATCACGATCGCCGAGTACCGTCAGGCGCTGGCCCAGGCGGCGCGGGAGCGCTACTACCACTTCCAGCCTCCGGAGGAGGAGATGGCGCGCTTCCGCCGCGAGGTGGGGCAGCGGCTGATCGACCGCGTCCTGCTGGCCGCCGAGGCCGAGCGTCGGGGCGTCGGGCCCGACCGCGAGGCGGTGGCGCGCCGGATCGAGGCCCTCGCGCGGCGCTACGAGGGCAGCCCTATGTGGGAGCGCATCCGCAGGGAGCGGCTTCCCGCCCTGCAGGCGGCGCTGGAGGCGGAGAGCCGGCTGCAGCGCCTCGAGGCCGAGGTCAAGGGCGCGGTGAAGGTGACGGATGAGGAGGTGCGAGCCTACTACCGCGCGCACCCGGACAAGTTCACGACGCCGGAGCGGGTGCGGGTCTCCCTCATCCTCCTGCGGGTGGATCCGGGCGCGCCGAGCGAGCAGTGGCTGAAGCGGCGCGACGAGGCGGCCGCGCTGGTGCGGCGCCTCCGCGAGGGGGAGGACTTCGCCGCGCTCGCCCGGGAGCATTCCGAGGATCCGGACTCGGCCGGGCGCGGCGGCGACATGGGCTATCTCCACCGGGGCATGCTGAGCGGGCCGGTGGAGGAGGCCCTGGCCAAGCTCGAGGTGGGGCAGATCTCGGAGCCGGTGCAGCTCCTCGAGGGCTGGGCGATCCTGCGTCTCGAGGGGCGCATCGAGCCGCGCCTCAACCCCTACGAGCAGGTGCAGGAACGGGCGCGGGAACTCCTCCTGCGGGAGCGGCGGGAGGCGGCCTGGACGCGCTTCAAGGAGGGGCTGCGGGAGAAGGCCGCGATCGAGGTGGACGAGCGCGTATACGGGGGCGGCGACGGCGTCTGAGGCGCGGGAATGGGGCGGGGGGCATGGGCGCGCGGGCTTCTTGCGGCGGCGGTGGCGGCGGGCGCCGGGCGCCCGGCGCCGGCGCAGGCGGTCCCCCTCGCCTTCCTGCCGCCGCGGCTGGGGGGTGACGTGAGCTACACCCTCACCGAGACCCGCACCGGCGGCGAGGCGACCTCGGCGCGCAGCCTGGTGGGCACCGTGCGGGCCCGCACCCGCGGCGTCTACCGCGCGCCCTGGTTCGCCACCCTGGATGCCGAGGTGGCGCTGTCGCTGATCCGCGCGAGCTCGGACGAGAGCGAGAACACGGGGGAGGCGGTGACCGGGCGGCTGGGGCTGGACGTCTTCCCGCAGAGCCGCTTCCCGTTCCGCCTCGTGGCCGAGCGGCGCGACACGCGCACCGAGCAGGACGCCACCGCGACCCAGGACACCGTGATCACGCGCCTCGAGGTGCAGCAGCAGTATGCGACGCCGGACCAGAGGACGAGGCTGTCCGGCCTTGCCTGGACCCAGGTGACCGAGGAGGCCGTGGAGGGCGACGAGGACGTGGAGCGCGTCGTCGAGCTGACCTGGCAGCGCAGCCTGGAGACGCAGTCGCTCGGGGCGACGCTGAGCCTCGATCGCACGCGCCGGCGCAACACCGGGGAGCGCGACGAGGACACCCTGCTCCAGGCGCACCACCTGTGGCGGCCGGCGGAGTCGCGCTGGTCGGTGACCACCCAGGGCAACGCCGGGCGCGAGGAGACCGTGACCGAGGAGGGGGGCGTGGCGGTGCTGCGCTTCCGCGAGGTGCGCCAGCTCACGGTGGCGGCGATCCGCCAGGCGGTGCGCGAGCAGCCCCTGACCCTCACCCTGAGCGGCCGCGTCCACGACACCGAGCTGGGGACGGACGGGGAGACGCTGACCACGGGCGGGTTTGCGCTCCTCGGCGGTGCGCGCTACCAGCCGGAAGGGCCGTGGACGGTGACGGGCTTCGTCAGCGCGGTGCGCAACGAGGACGATGGAAGCACCCGCGACGAGAACAGCCAGTCCGTGGACGTGGATTACAGCCCGGCGGCCCTCGAGCTCGGTCCCTGGCGCTACAGCTGGAACGCCGGCACCGGCCTTGGGCGGCGCGATCCCGGCTTCGGCGACGCCGTGTTCGAGGAGCGGCTGAGCCTCGGGCATGCCCTGCGGCGGGCCTTCGCCACCTCGCGCGACAGCAGGCTCGAGCTGAGCCTGACCCAGCGCGGCAGCGTCCTCGGGCGGCAGGGGGGCGGCACGGACGTGCGCGGGCAGGAGCTCGACAGCACCGAGTGGACGCTGCTGCACCATGCCGGCCTCGGCTGGGTGCAGGAGCGCGCGCCGCTGCGCCGCTCGGTCAACCTCAGCCTCTCCGACAGCCGCACCATCACGGGCGGGGACGAGGAGGAGTTCTTCCAGCAGGGCAACCTCCAGCTCGCCTTCGGGCGCGGGCTCGCGGCGGGGCGGGGCCTCAGCGGCAGCCTCACGCTGCAGGCGACGCGCCAGCGCGACGAGGAGACCGGCCGGGTCACCACGGACACATCCTCGTCGGGCTCGGTCACCTATACCGACGGCCGTTTCCTGGGCGTCGGGGGGATGCGATTCAGCTCGACGCTCAGCCTCGCCAGCGAGGAGCTCGTGCCGGCGCTGCCCAAGGAGGGCGAGGACAACACCCTCTCGTGGGAGAATCGGCTGGACTACCGCATCGGTCGCCTGGACACCCAGGCGCGCCTGACCTACAGCGAGCGCAGCGATGCGGAGGGGACGTGGGTCTTCTTCTTCACCGTGCGGCGAAGCTTCGGCGCCCTGTAGGTGATCTCCGGGAGGGATCATGGCTTTCTGCGACGTGACCAAGAGGGAGGGAGAGACGATGCCCAAGCCCAGGCTCCGGTGGCTTGCCGGCCTCGCGGGCGTGCTTCTCCTGGTGGTGGCCGCAGGGCTGCCGCAGGGGGTGCGCGCCGAGTACGGCGACGTCGTGATCAACAACTACTCCGAAGCGGCGGGGATGCGCCCGGTGATCTTCCCGCACTGGTTCCACCGCATCCGCTTCCGCTGCAAGGTCTGCCACGCCGATCTGGGCTTCAAGTTCAAGGCCGGCGGCAATGAGATCAACATGCTCAAGATCATCGACGGCGAGTTCTGCGGCGCCTGCCACAACGGCGAGATCGCCTGGAGCCCCGAGAACTGCAACCTCTGCCACTCGGGCAAGCCGGGGCTCAAGACGCAGATCCACAAGAGCACGGTGCAGACGTTGGTGGCGCCGGTCCAGGCCGGCGGCAAGAAGTGAGGGAGGGGAAGCTGATGCGCAGGCTGCGACTTTTCGTCCTCGCCGTCGCCGCCCTCGGGCTTGCCGGTCCGGCCGCGGCGGCCACGGGCAAGGAGGTGGTGGACACGATCTGTGCCGGCTGCCACCGTGCCGGGGTCCTCGGGGCGCCGCGCCTGGGCAAGGCCCAGGACTGGAAGGAGCGCCTCCAGCAGGGCAGGAAGACCCTCTACGAGCACGCCCTCAAGGGCTTCAAGGCGATGCCGGCCAAGGGGGGCAACCCGAAGCTCACCGACGCCGAGGTGAGGGCGGCGGTGGATCACATGCTGAGCCTGGCCGAGGCGGACAAGGGGGGCGCCGCGGGCGGCGGCGAGGCCGCGGCGGCGAAGGAGGCCACGGCGGCGGCCCCTGCACCGAGGGCGGCGCCGAAGCCGCGGGTCTCGGCGGTCAACCGCTTCAACCGGCTCCTCGAGAAGGAGGCCGACTGCAACCCGCCACCGCCCGAGGACGGCATCCACGATCCGGAGAACGACGGCACCCACCTCCTGCTGCCGCCGAAGGAGGCCTTCACGGACCTGCCGAAGGCCCCTTCGGGCAACTGCGTCGACTGGGTCAAGGCCCTCGAGGACGGCTACATCAACCCGCGCTACGACCGCCTCGACCCCAACGTCCAGCCCATCGTGATGGACCTCAACATCGTGCGCGAGGTCAAGGGCTCGATGCCGGACGTGGTCTATCCGCACAAGCAGCACACCGAGTGGCTCGACTGCTCCAACTGCCACCCGGCGATCTTCGTGCCGCAGAAGGGCGCGAACCAGATCAGCATGGCGGCGATCCTGCTGGGGCAGAAGTGCGGCGCCTGCCACGGCAAGGTGTCCTTCCCGGTGAAGGACTGCCGCAAGTGCCACTCGAAGAAGAAGCCCATGACCCTGCAGCGGACCCAGACCACCCAGTGAGGGGGCGGCGGCGGTGAGCGCGCCCGCCCCACGCCGGATCCTGCGGTACGCCGCGGCGGCGGTCATCGCCGCCGCCGCGGCTGGGGCGCTCGCCGCCATCGCCCGCTACTGGCCCCCCCTCGCCCGGGACGGGATCCACGATCCCGCAAGCCCCGCCATCGGCGTGCTGCAGGAGCCCGCCGAGGCGCTGTCCAAGCTGCCGGAGGACTACGCCGGCAACCAGGTGCGCTGGGTGCGCGCCCTCGAGGAGGGCCACATCGACCCGCTGCCCTCGCTGCGCGACCCGGACTTCGAGATGCCGGTGCTGGATCTCGACATCGTCCTTCCGGAAACCGCCTCCATGCACATGGTGCGCTTTCCGCACAAGCCGCACACGCAGTGGCTGGACTGCAAGAACTGCCATCCGAAGATCTTCGTGCCGAAGTACGGGGGCAATCCCCAGCTCGGCATGTTCGCGGTGCTCATGGGCGAGTACTGCGGGCGCTGCCACGGCGCCGTGGCCTTTCCGCTCACGGAATGCAGCCGCTGCCACAGCGTCAAGCGGTCGGAGTTCAAGGGCGAGCCGGGGCCGCAGTGGAAGCCCGGGATGGACAAGGAGAAATGGCTGCGCATGGTGGGGCGGTGAGGGCGCTGCGCCGCGGGGCGGCCGTGGCCGTGGCGCTCGCGGCGCTCGCGGCGGTGCCGGCGCAGGCGGAGTACGCCGACGTCGTCATCAACCGGCGGGCGGAGAAGGAGGGGATGCCGCCGGTCATCTTCCCGCACTGGTTCCACCGCATCCGCTTCCGTTGCCGGGTCTGCCACCTGGAGCTCGGCTTCGAGATGCGGGCGGGGGCCAACGACATCACCATGGCCGCGATCGCGGAGGGGAGGTTCTGCGGTGCCTGCCATAACGGGGAGATCGCCTGGAGTCCGGAGAACTGCTTCCTCTGCCACTCGGGCAGGCCGGGGCTCAAGAGCGGGGTGCGCGGTGGACACCAGACCTCGGGTCCCGGCCGGTACTGAACGGCGTGTGCGCGCGGCGGCGCTGGTGCTCGCCGGTACGCTGCTCGCGGGCTGCGCCGGCGTGGGGGGGGCCGGGGCCGGGGGCGGGCCGCTCGTGCCGCTGGCCACCTTCGGCGGCGCCGACGCCGTGCGCCTGGGGCTGCGCTATCCCACGGAGGCGGCCGGGAACCTGAGCGCGGTCTTCGCCTACGATGCGCGCAGCCGCCGCATCGTCGCCCTCGACCCGTTCCGCAGCGAGGCGGAGGTGGTGAAGGTGCCGGACCTCGTGCCGGTGACCGATCTCTGGTACACGGGGAGCGAGACGCTGTATCTCGCCGAGCCGACGCGCTCGCGGGTGCGCAGGATCGACCGCCGCGGGCGCGTGGAGCGGGTCTACTCGGCCCCCGCGGAGCTGCCGCGGCCGGTGGCGGTGGCGGTGGAAGGGGCGGGGCGGCGCGTGTGGGTGGCCGACGGCGCCTTCGCCCGCATCGGCCGCTTCGACGCCCTCGGGATGCTGCTCGAGACCCGCGAGCTGCCTCCCGGTGCGGCGCCGACGGCGCTGGCGCTGGACGGCCAGGGCCGGCTCCTGGTCCTCGACGGGCGGCGCGGCGCGGTGCTCCGGGCCGGCCCCGACGGGGGCTGGGAGACGGTGCTCGGACCCGGGCGGGTGCCGGATCCGGTGGCCTTCGCGGCGCTGCCGGGCGGGTGGCTGGCGGTGGCCGGGCGCGACGGGGCACTGCACCTGGCGGAGCAGGAGCCGGGCCGGCGGCGGCTGCCGGTGCCGGCCCTCACCGGCGTGCGCGACCTCTGGTTCTCGGGCATGGTCCTGGTGGCGGCACGGCCCCTGGAGGGCGAGGTGGTACTCCTGCAATGGCGCGGTCCCTGACACGCTGGCCGCTCTGGGTCCTGCTCGCGGGCCTGCTCGCAGGCTGCGCCGAGACCCGTCAAGTCATGCGCTACGGCGTCGAGGACCTCGCCCCGGCGGAGCGTCCGGTGTGGCCGCCGCCGCCGGAGGTGCCGCGCTTCCTCTATGCCGGCGCGCTCACGGGCGAGGACAATTTGGTGCCGGACCCGGCGACGCGGACGCGGTCGGGCGCCGCCCGTCTCCTGCGCTGGCTCGTGGGGCTCGGGGGCGGGCGGCGGCAGCCGCGGGTGCTGCAGCGACCGGTGGCAGTGGCCACCGACGCCGCGGGGCGGATCCTGGTCTCGGACATGAGCCGCCAGGGGGTGTGGGTCTTCGACCCGGCGGCGGCGTCTTTGGCGCTGTGGCGGCAGGCGACGCCGACCGAGCCCTTCGAGGCCCCGGCGCAGCTCGCCGTGGCCGCGGACGGCACGGTCTTCGTCGCCGACGCCGAGCTCGGCGTCGTCGCGCGCCTCGACGCCGAGGGTCGTCCGGGGGCGCCGTGGGGCCGCGGGGTCCTGGTGCGGCCCACCGGCGTGGCCTGGGACCCGAAGCGCCGGCGGCTCTACGTCGCCGACACCCACGCCCACGACATCAAGCTCTTCGACGCCGAGGGGCGGCTGGAGGCGGTGATCGGCGAGCGCGGGACCGCGCCGGGCCGGTTCAACTTCCCGACCCACCTCGCCTTCCGCGGCGACCGGCTCTATGTCGCCGACACCATGAACGCGCGCATCGAGATCCTCGACCCGGAGGGACGTCCGCTCGCCGTCCACGGCGAGCGCGGCCTGGTGCTCGGCAGCCTCGTCCGGCCCAAGGGGGTCGCGGTGGACGATGAGGGTCGCATCTACGTCGTGGAGTCGTACTATGACCGGCTCCTGGTCTTCGACGCGCAGTGGCGTCTGCTGCTGGTGATCGGCGGTACCGGCTCGGCGCCGGGCCGCTTCTACCTGCCGGCGGGACTGTGGATCGATCCTCAGAATCGCATCTACATTGCCGATATGTTCAACGGCAGGGTGGTGATGCTACAGTTCCTGGGGGAGTGAGTGCCGTGGGTGGACCGTTGCTGCAGTGGGTGGCGTGCATCGTCCTGGCGGGGCTCGCGCCGGCGGCCTGGGCGGCCCACGAGAACCTGCCCAACCGGGTCAACGACATCGCCAGCACCAAGCACAACCTCTCGGCCGCCTCGTCCAACACGGTGCGCGCCGCCGCCGGCGAGACCACCGAGATCTGCGTCTTCTGCCACACCCCCCACGGGGCCACCCAGGCCAAGGCGCCGCTCTGGAACCGCAAGCTCTCCAGCGCCACCTACACCACCTACGGCTCCGACTCCATGGACGCCAGCGTCAACCAGCCGGGGGGGAGCTCGAAGCTGTGCCTGTCCTGCCACGACGGCACCCTGGCCATCGGCATGGTCAACGTGCTGGAGGGACAGGGCGGGCCCTCGAACCAGCAGCCCATCACCATGCAGGGTGTGGGTGCGGGCGGCGAGATGCCGGCGGGGCAGGGCACCCAGACCGGCTTCACGCGCAACCTGGGCACGGACCTCACCAACGACCATCCCATCTCGTTCACCTACGACTCGGCCCTGGCCGCCGGCGACGGCGAGCTTCGCGACCCGGCCACGGCGAGCCACATCGGGCTGCGCGGCCCGGGGGTGCACCCGGCGGTGCCGCTGGAGCCCACCGGGCCCGCGGGCGAGGCGCAGGTGCAGTGCGCGAGCTGCCACGATCCGCACGTGCGCTCCACCGACCCCACGGAGAACATCAAGTTCCTGCGTCTGAACCGCTTCCAGAAGGTGGGGGCGCCGAGCGGCGGCTTCGACCTCAACAACGACATCGTCTGCCTCGCCTGCCACGACAAGGCGGGTGACCTCTGGGGCCTGTCGGCCCACGCCCACCCCGGCGTCGCCGACGAGCGCTACAAGGACACGGAGGCGGCGCTGCGCGAGTTTCCGAGCGGGATCCAGGTCTGGGAGGCGGGCTGCCTCAACTGTCACGATCCGCACACGGTGCAGGGGGCGCGGCGCCTGACGCGGGAGGGCACGGACAGCACCGCCAGCCCCAAGTCCGGCGGCAACCCGGCCATCGAGGAGACCTGCTACCAGTGCCACACCAACGCCACCGAGTCGATCCTTACGGCCGACGGCGGCGGTGCCCCCACCCAGGTCCCGAACATCGAGGACGACTTCCGCCTCGCCCGGCACATGCCCATCACCAACGCCGACCAGCCGGCGGGCACCGAGGTGCACGACATCGAGGACAAGGACTTCACCGAGGCCCAGGCCAAGCTCGGCAAGGGCAACCTCACCAACCGCCACGCCGAGTGCACCGACTGCCACAACCCCCACCGGGTGACCAAGACGCGCCGCTTCAACGACGACCCGGCGGTGCCGGCGGCGGCGGGCACCCACGAGCACACCACCGGCACCCTGCACACCAACCTCGCCTCCGGCGTCCTGCGCGGGGCCTGGGGGGTGGAGCCCATCTACGCCTCGGAGGAGTTCGGTCCGCCGGGGATTCCGACCGGGTTCGAGGTCAAGAAGGGGGTGCCCCCCATCGGCGGCTCGACGGCGGTGAGCGCCCCCTACGTCACCCGCGAGTACCAGATCTGCCTCAAGTGCCACTCCAACTACGGCTACGACGACGACGGCGGCCCCGACGCCAGCACCACCCGCCCGGCCCTCGGCAGCTTCGGCGGCGGCACGCCCTCGGGCACCAACGGCCTGACCCACTACACCAACCAGGCCATGGAGTTCCAGGCCCCGGTGGCCCATCGCGGCGAGGGCCAGAATCTCGGCGCCGAGGGCGGGGCCTCGCCCCTCTACGACACCAACAACCACCGCTCCTGGCACCCCGTGATGGGGCCCACGGGCCGCACCGCCGCGATCCGCAACGCCGACGCCAGCAACTGGCTCGAGCCCTTCGACAACGACGTGGGCAACCAGACCATGTACTGCACCGACTGCCACGGCTCGGCCACCGCAAACGGCACCGCCGTCCCCAGCGGTGGCGAGGACGGCAATCCCTGGGGCCCGCACGGCTCGAGCAAGAACTTCATCCTCAAGGGCGACTGGGACAGCGGCACGGGCAGCGGGCAGGGCGACGACCTCTGCTTCAAGTGCCACGATTTCCAGACCTACCCCCGCGACGGGGGCGGGCGCACGGGCTTCTACGGCGGCGGCAGGGGCGACCTCCACTCCTATCACGCCGATAAGATCGGCAGGATGCGTTGCACCTGGTGCCACATCGCCGTGCCCCACGGCTGGAAGAACAAGGCGCTGCTGGTGAACCTCAACGACGTCGGCCCCGAGGCGGGGCTGCCCAAGGGGACCGAGGTCTGCACCGGCAACGACGGCTGGGGGACGGGCAACCGGCCGCCGGGCTCCTCCGGCTGCAACGGGAAGAACTCGGGCTTCACCATGCCGCCCTACTACCTCAACGCCTTCCTCAAGGTGGTGAACTTCGCCCCCAGCGGGAGCTGGTCCGAGACCAGCTGCGGTTCGCGAAGCGGCGTAAAGGGGCGGGACTGGATGCGTGACACGGCCTGCGACAACCCCCCCTGACGCGATGGCCGCTGCACGCGCATCCCTCGAGCGGGGCTGGCTTGGGCCTGCTGCGGGCGCGCCGGCCGGGCGGGGCTGGCGGGCGCTGCGGCGGCTGGCCTCGCTGCGGCTGACCTTGGCGGTGCTGGTGCTGCTCGCGGTGGGCGTGATCTGGGCCTACCGCTTCGGCTCCGCCGCCGGCGGTTCCGCCACCTGGCCGCTGGTGGGGCCGCTGGCGCTGCTCGCCCTCAATCTCGGCGCCGCCGTCGCCACCCACCCCGCCTTCCGACGCCACCCGGCGCTGCTGGTCTTCCACCTCGCGCTGCTGGCGGTGGTGGGCCTCGTGGCGGCGGGGCGGCTCACCTACCTCAAGGGCCGGGTGGAGCTCTCCTCGGGGGAGGTCTTCGCGGGCGAGCTGGACGGTCATGAGGCGGGGCCGCTGCATCCCTGGCGGCTCGACCGCGTGCGCTTCGCCAACGAGGGCTTCACCATCGAGTACGCCCCCGGGCGGCAGCGGCGCGAGACCTTCAACCGGGTGCGCGTGTGGCACCCGGACGGGCGGGAGGAGGTGCTGGTGATCGGAGACCACCGCCCCCTCATCGTCGCCGGCTACCGCTTCTACACCACCTTCAACAAGGGCTTCGCGCCGGCCTTCGTGTGGCGGCCCGACGCCGGGCCGCCGGTGGCGGGCACGGTGCACCTGCCCGCCTATCCCCTCAACGAGTACCGCCAGGCCAACACCTGGCGGCCGCCGGGCTCGCGCACCGAGGTCTGGGTGCAGCTGCGCATCGACGGCGAGGTCCTGCCGCCCGACCGGCCGGCCCGCTTCGCCCCGCCGGCCCGCTACCGTCTCGTGGTGCGGGTGGGCGAGATGCGCCGCGAGCTCGCGCCGGGCGAGTCCGTGCGCCTGCCCGACGGGGTGCTGGTCTTCCAGGGGCTTCGCACCTGGATGGGCTACCAGGTCTTCTACGATCCCACCCTGCCGTGGCTGGTGGCCGCGGCGGTGGTGGGGGCGGCGGCCCTCGGCTGGCACTACCTCGCCCGCTTCCGCCGCCACCCTTGGCGGGAGGCCTGAATGGCGCGGCTGGCCCTCGAGTTCCAGGCCCTGTGGGGCGCCGTCCTCGCCTATGTCGGGGCGGGGGCCGCAGGCCTCGCCGGCGTCGTCCTGCGGCGCCTGCCCGCGCGCCTGGTGCTCGGTCTGCTGCTCGCCGGCATCGCCCTGCACACCCTCTCCCTCGGGCTTCGCTGGGCGCGCCTCGGCCACGGCCCCTTCACCAGCCTGTTCGAGATCCTCTCCAGCGGCGTCTGGGGCTTCGCCGCCGCCTACGCCGCCGCCTTCGCCTGGCTGCGGGTGATGCGCCCCACGGTGGTGGTGGTGATGCCGGTGCTGTACCTGATGCTGGGATGGATGATCCGGGCGGGCGCCCACGACACCGTGCTGCCGCCCACCTACGAGACGGTCTGGCTCTACGTCCACGTGGCCCTCAGCAAGCTCTTCCAGGGCACGCTGCTCGTCGCCGCGGGTGTCGCCGGGGTGGTGCTTGCCCGCCGCGCGGGGCTGCGCGGGGGGCTGCTCGCCGCCATGCCCGCCGACGAGGCCCTCACCGAGCTCGCCTACCGCTTCATGGCCGTGGCCCTGGTCTTCGACAGCCTGATGCTGGTGGCGGGGGCGGTCTGGGCCCAGGACGCCTGGGGGCGCTGGTGGGCGTGGGACCCCCTGGAGACGTGGTCGTTCCTCACCTGGCTGACGCTCGGCTTCGCCCTGCATACGCGCGTCACCCTGCGGCCGGGGCCCGTGCTCTCGGCGGCGATGGTGTGGGCGGTGTTCGCGCTCGCCTTCCTGACCTTCTTCGGTGTGCCCTTCGTCTCGCAGGCGCCGCACAAGGGGGCCGTATGAGGGCCGGGCCCGCGCAGGGGCCGCGCCGCGAAGGCGCGGCGGCGGGCCAGCGGCAGGGGAACGCCCCGGCCGCCGGCACGGGGCTCCATGCCTGGGCGGTGGTGGCGGCGGCGGCCCTGGGGCTTTCGTGCCTGGCCGCGCTGACGCTGGTCCTCGCCCGCACGCCCGGGATCGCGCCGTGGTTCGGGGACGTCGCGGGTTTTCGCCGGGCGCTCGCGGCGCACGTGGATCTCGCCCTCGGCGCCTGGTTCCTGGCCTGCGCCGGCCTCGTCTGGGGCGGCGGTCGCGTGGCCCGCGCGCTGCTTGCCGCCGGCATCGCCCTGGTGGCGCTGACGCCGCTTCTCACCGACGCGCCCGCGCTCGCGGTGGACTACTTCCCCCTCGTCGCGCACCCCGCCTATGCGGCGGGGCTTGCGCTGCTGCTTGCGGGTGCGGCGGCGGCGGCGCTGCCGGCGCTGGCCCGGCCGGGGCGCGGTCCCGCGCGCGGCGCCGCGCTGCTGCTGCTCCTTGCGGTGGCGCTCCTCGCGGCCGGGCTCGGGCGGGGGCTTCCCGGGTGGGAAGGGGCGGCGCTCGGGGCCTTGGTGTGGGCGCCGGCGCACGTGCTGCAGTCGGTCTTCGCCCTGCTGCTGCTGGCGGCCTGGGAGCGGCTCGCGGGGGCGCAGGCGCGGCCGCGGCTGGTGGCCGCGGCGGTGCTGGCCCCGTTCGCGGCGGCGGCGGGCGCGGCCGCAGGCGCCGGTCCCTGGGTCTACACCGCGGCGATGGCGGCCTCGGGGCTCGCGGTGCTGGCGGCGGGGCTGCGGCTCGGGCCGGCGTTGCTGCGGGCCGAGGCCGGGCGGCGGGAGGCGGCGCTGGTCACCGGCGGGCTCTACGGCGCCGGGGTCGTGCTGGGCCTCGCCATCCGCGGCGACGGGGCCCTGGTGCCGGCGCACTACCATGCCATGATCGGTGCCGTGACCCTGGCCCAGATGACGGTGATCCTGGAGATCACGGCGACGACCGCGGCGGCGCGGTGGCTTGCGCGGGCCTACGGCGGCGGGACGGCGCTGCTCGTGGCGGGGCTGGCGGTGGCGGACCTGCCGCGCAAACTGCCGGCGGCGGCGGTGGCCGAGGGTGGACTCCGTCAGGACCTCGGCCTGGGGCTGACCGCCCTCGGCGGCGGAATCGCGCTGGCGGCGGCGCTCGCCTTCGCGCTCTCGGTGCTGGCGCGCGCGGGGCGGCGGGCGCGGGCGGCGGCCACCCTGGAGGCGGGCCGGTGACGGCACGGGTGAACAGGCGGCTGTTGGTGGTCCTGGCCACGGCCGCGGCGGTGGCCGCGGGCGGCTGGCTGCTCGCGCGCCTGCCCCGCTTCTACGACCGGTCGCTGGCGGTGGAGGCGCCTGCGGCGGCCGCCGTGGCGCTGCCCGAGGAGCCGCCGGCCCTCGGCATCGCGGCCCGCCCCAAGGGCCCCGGTCAGGCGCCGGACCCGCGTCGGGACCCCCGCCAGGCGGAGATCCACGCCCGCTTCCAGCAGGGGGTGGCGATGCTGCACGCCCGGCGCTACGAGGAGGCGATGACGGCCTTCCACCGGGTCCTGGAGCTGGCGCCGCGGCTGCCCGAGGCGCAGGTGAACATGGGCTATGCGCTGCTCGGGCTCGGCAGGCCCGAGGCCGCGCGGGACTTCTTCCGCGCCGCCATCGAAGTCCGCCCCACCCAGGCCAACGCCTACTATGGGCTGGCCGAGGCCCTGGAGGCGCTGGGCGAGCTGGAGGGGGCGCTGGGGGCGATGCGCACCTACATCCACCTCTCGCCGCCGGACGATCCCTACCTCGCGCGGGCGCGCTCGGCGCTGTGGGAGTGGGAGGCGCGCCTCGGCCGCGGTCCCTGGGGCCGCCCCCCGCCGCCGGAGATCGCCGAGGCCCTGGAGGCTGCGCGCAGGCGGGCCGAGGCGGCCGCGGGCGGGGACGGCGCCGGGGCCGGGCCCGCCGGGTCGGGGCCGCGACGGGGTCCGGCAGGGGGGGGGCGGTGAAGGTCGGCCGGGGGCGGGTGCCCGGGCTCGGGCGGGTGCTCGCCGTCGCCCTCGCGGCGTTCCTCGCAGGCTGCGGCGGGGATCCCGCGGCCGGGCGGGTGCTGCCGGAGGGCAGGTTGTGGCGCCTCGACGGTACCGCGGTGGAGGCGTCCGCCTACCGCGGCCGGGCCGTGGTCCTCAACTTCTGGGCCACCTGGTGCGTGCCCTGCCGCGAGGAGCTGCCGAGCCTCGAGCGGCTGGCACGCAGCCTCGATCCCGCCCGCTTCGCGGTGGTGGCGGTGAGCGTGGACGACGACGTCAACCTGGTGCGGGAGTTCCTGCGCGAGACCCCGCTGGCCTTCGATCTGTACCTCGACCGGGACCGGTGGTGGCAGGGGCGGCTCGGCGTGCGGGCGATCCCGGACACCTTCCTCGTGGCCCCGGACGGGCGCATCGTGGCCCGCGAGACCGGGCCGCGGCAGTGGGACGCCCCGGAGATGCGCCGGCGCGTGGAGGCGGCCTATCATGGTGCCGATGCCGGAGGCTGAGCGCAGGCACGGGTCGGATCGGTGCGGGCGGCGGGTGCTGCGCGGGCTGAGCCTGCGCAGCAAGGGCCTCATCGTCTTCTTCCTCGTGGTGGCCTACACGGCGCTGGTGGCCGCCTTCGCCCTGCACGAGAAGCAGGTGCTGCTGTCGCGCTTCATGGCCCTGCAGCAGCTGCACGAGCGCGAGGGCGCGCTGCGCCAGGCGGACCTGGCCGAGTTCCGCGACGTGGTGGCGCTCTTCCTCACCATCGACCACATGGACGCCGCCGCGCGCGAGCGCGTCCAGGCCCATCTCAAGGACCTGGTGCGCCGCCATGCCACCCTCGTGGCGCAGTTTCCCGAGGTGGCGCCGGCGCTGGCGGGGCTCGGCGAGGCCCTGAGCCGGGCGGTGACGGAGCCGTCCCACGAGGGGCTGCTGGCGCTGCGGCGCGAGCTGGAGCGTACGCGGCTCGACCTGCGCCGGCTCGCCGACGACACCGCGCGCAGGCAGCGGGCGCTGGCCGAGGAGTACCGCGTGCTCGGCAACCGCGCGGCGCTCGCCTCGCTGCTGCTGGGCGTGGTGGGGGTGGCGCTCTTCGGCGCCGTCACCGGCGCCTTCTTCACCCGCCTGACCCGCGACCTGCGGCTGCTTCAGCGCCGCGCCGTGGACATCGTGCGCGGCTACCGCGGTCCGCCCATTCCGGTGCGGCGGGCCGACGAGGTGGGTCAGCTCCAGCAGGCGGTCAACCAGATGGCGCTCGAGCTGGACGAGCGCGAGCGGGCCCTGGAGCTGGAGCGGCGCAAGTACTTCCAGCAGGAGAAGATGGCGGCGATCGGCTCGCTGGCGGCGGGCATCGTCCACGAGATCGGCAACCCCATCGCCGCCATCTCGGGGCTGGTGCAGGCGAGCCTGGCGGAGGGGGAGCGGCTGCCCGAGGCGGTGCGGGCGAACCTGGAGCTGATCCTGCAGCAGACGGAGCGGCTCTCGGCGCTCGCGCGCGACGTCTCGGACTTCTCCACGCCCCGCGCCGGTGAGCGGCAGGTCCTCGACCTCAACGGGCTGGTGCGGACCACGGTGCGCCTGATGCAGCACGACCGGCGCTTCAAGGCCTTCGGGCTGCGCCTCGAGCTCGACCCCGCCCTGCCGGCGGTGGACGGCTTCCCGGACCAGCTCACGCAGGTGGTGATGAACCTCCTCATCAACGCCGCCGACGCGGTGGAGGAGGCGGGGCGCGAGACGCCGGAGGTTTGTGTGCGCACGCGGCTTGCCGAGGCCGGCGTGGTGCTGGAGGTGGCCGACAACGGCGTCGGCATGGACGCGGCCACCGTCGAGCGGGCGCCGGAGGCCTTCTTCACCACCAAGCCGCCGGGGCGCGGGACCGGCCTCGGGCTGTCGCTCTGCTACGCCATCGTCCGCGGCCACGAGGGCAGCCTCGAGATCGAGTCCGAGCCGGGGCGGGGGACGACGGTGCGCGTCGTGCTGCCGCCCTTCGAGGCCGCCCCGCGGCAGGTGGGGACCTGAGCCGTGGACGCGGTGGGGCTCCCCGTGCGGCGCTTCCGGCTCGCGCGCCATTTCGCGGTCATGAGCCTGTTCTCGGTGGTGGCGGCGGCGCTGGCGCTGGGGTATCTCTACCGGACGCTGGCGCTGCGCGACCTCGTCTTCGCCACGCAGCGCGGCAGCATCGCCTTCGCCCACACCCTGGCGGAGGTCATGGAGCCAGAGATCACCGCCGTGCTGGCGGGCCTGGGGCGGGGGGACCCCGCGGCGCGGCGCCGCCTCGATGAGGCGATCCGCCACCGGGCCGCCGACTTCGGCGCCGCCAAGGTGAGGATCTTCACGCCGGAGGGCCTCATCGCCTATTCCACGGACCCGCGCGAGATCGGGGGCGAGGCGCTGGGCAACGTCGGGGTGAGCCTCGCCGCCGGGGGCGAGGTGGTGAGCGGCATCGTCCACCGCGACCGCTTCAACGCCTACGACCGCGTGCGCGAGGACCGCGATCTCGTCCAGACCTATCTGCCCGTGCGCGACCGCGACGGTGCGGTGCGCGCGGTGTTCGAGGTCTACGCCGATGCCACCGACCTCGTCGCCCGCATGCACCGTACCCACCGGACGGTGGTCGGGGGGGTGGCGCTGGTGCTCCTGGCGCTGTACGGTTTCTTGTTCCTGGTGGTGCACCGGGCCGACCAGGTCCTGCAGGTGCAGGATGCGCGCCTGCGGGCGGCGCTGACCGATCTGGAGCAGGCCAACGAGACCCTGGAACAGCGGGTGGCCGAGCGCACCCGCGAGCTCGAGCGCGAGATGGCCGAGCGCGAGCGGGCGCAGCGCGAGCTGGAGGTGACCCGGCGCATGGCCTGGCAGCGTGAGAAGATGGCCGCCATCGGGACGCTGGCGGCGGGGATCGTGCACGAGATCGGGAATCCGCTCGCCGGGATCACGGGTCTGGTGCAGTCGGTGCTGGACGAGCCGGGGGCGGTCACGGATGCGGGGGCGCGCGAGCGGCTCGAGCTGGCGCTGCAGGAGGCGGCGCGCATCGAGCGCATCGGCCGCGATGTCTCCGAGTTCGCGGTGCCGCAGCACGAGCGGCGCGAGCTGCTCGACCTCAACGAGCTCATCGGGCGCACGGTGCGGCTGCTGCGCCACGACGAGCGGCTGCGGCGGATCGAGATCGGCCTCGAACTGGATCAGGGCCTGCCCGCGGTGGAGGGGGTGGCGGACCAGCTCATGCAGGTGGTGATGAACCTGGTGCTCAACGCCGCCGATGCGGTGCTCGACGAGCGTGCGCGGCCGGGCGGGGGGATCCGCCTGCGCACGCGCCGCGAGGGCGCGACGGCGGTGCTCGAGGTGGAGGACGAGGGCGTCGGGATGGAGCCCTCCGTGGCGGCACAGGCCACCGAGGCCTTCTTCACCACCAAGGGGGCGGGCCAGGGCACGGGCCTCGGCCTCGCCCTCTGCACCAGCATTGTCGGCGCCCACCGCGGCGAGCTCGCCATCCGCTCCCGGCCGGGCGAGGGGACGACGGTGACGGTGCGGCTGCCGCTGGCGGCGGCCGGGGAGGCACGCGAGGCATGAGTTCCCTGCAGGTGCTGGTGATCGACGACGAGCCGGCGATCCGCCAGGTGCTGGCCGCCTATCTGGGGCGGGCGGGCTACGTGGTGGACCAGGCGGCGAGCGGCACCGAGGCCCTGGAGCGGCTGGCCAAGGGCGACGTGGACGTGGCCCTCTGCGACATCCGCATGCCGGACATGACCGGCATCGAGGTCGTGCGCCGCGCGCGGGAGCAGGGCCTCGACACCCAGTTCCTGATGATGACCGCCTACGCCTCGGTGAGCACCGCCATCGAGGCCATGCGCGCGGGCGCCTACGACTACATGATCAAGCCGCTGCGCAACGAGGACGTGCTCCATCGCCTGGGGCAGATCGCCGACGTGCTCCGGCTGCGGGCGGAGAACCGCGCCCTGCGCAGTCTCGTGGTGGGTGAGGCGGGCGACCGCTGCCGGATGGAGTCGCCGCCCATGCGCCAGCTCGAGCGCATGGTGGCCAAGGTCGCCCCCACCGACAGCACGGTGCTCATCACCGGCGAGAGCGGGACCGGCAAGGGCGTGATCGCCAAGGAGATCCATCGCCTCAGCCGCCGCGCCGAGCAGCCCTTCATCCCGGTCAACTGCGGCGCGATCCCGGAGACGCTCATCGAGAGCGAGCTCTTCGGCCACACCAAGGGCGCCTTCACGGGGGCCGACCGGGCGAAGAAGGGGCTCTTCCTGGAGGCCGACCGCGGCACGATCTTCCTCGACGAGGTGGGCGAGCTGCCGCTGCCCATGCAGGTCAAGCTCCTGCACGTGCTGGAGGAGAAGAAGGTCCGCCCCGTGGGGAGCGAGACGGCACGGCCCGTGGACGTGCGCATCATCGCCGCCACCAACCGCGATCTCGCGGCCATGGTCGCCGAGGGGACCTTCCGCGAGGACCTCTACTTCCGCCTCAACGTCTTCCAGATCCAGGTGCCGCCGCTGCGCGAGCACCGCGAGGACGTGCCTAGGCTGGTGGAGCACTTCCTGCGCAGGCACGGCCACGGCGAATCCTGGCGGCTGGATCCCGAGGCCGAGGCGATGCTCATGGCCCACGACTGGCCGGGTAACGTGCGCGAGCTGGAGAACGTCATCCAGCGTGCCCTCATCCTCGCCGAGGACGGCGTCATCACGGTGGCGGACCTGCCGGCGCAGTTCGCCCGGCCGAGCACGCCGCGCGCCCAGGGCGCGAGGACCTTGCGCGAGCAAGTGCGGGAGTTCGAGGCCGGTGTTATCCTACGCGCGATCGAGGAGGCGGGGGGGGACCGCAGGGAGGCCGCGCGGCGGCTCGGCATCGGCCTCTCCACGCTCTACCGCAAGCTCGAGGAATACGAGCGCGCCGGGTATGCGTCCTGAGGAGCGGAACGGCGGCATGAGGGGAGGCGTGGCACGGCGGCGGCTTCTTCGTCACGGGTGCGCGGCCCTCGTGCTGGCGGCGGCCAGCGCCTGGGGCGACCCCGCCCAGGACTACCGCGACGGGGTCAGCGCCTACAACCGCGAGGATCTCGTCACCGCGATGGCGAAGCTCGAGCAGGCCGCGGCCGCCGACTACGTCCCCGCCCTGCTCTTCCTCGGCTACATCATGGACAAGGCCGAGGAGAACGAGCGTGCGGTGGCCCTCTACCGCCGCGCCGCCGAGCTGGGTGACGCCGAGGGCATGATGCGGCTCGGCCTGATGTATGCCAGCGGCGAGGGGGTCGAGCGCGACTTCGCCACCGCCCGCCGCTGGGTCCTGGCCGCGGTGGACCGCGGGCACCTGCCGGCGATGGTGGTGATGGGGCAGGCCTACCTGCGGGGCGGGCTCGGCGTGGAGCGGGACGTACGCACCGGGCTCGAGTGGCTGGAGCTCGCCGCGGCCCAGGACTACCTGCCGGCGATGCGCGAGCTCGCCGAGGTGTACCGCAGCGGCATTGGGGACGTGCTTCCCCCCGATCCGACCCTCTCCGCCCGGTGGACGGAGCGGGCGCAGGCGCTGGAGCGGCGCCGGCGCGAGGAGCGGGAGCAGGGGGGCGGACGGAAAGAGGAGCGGGGATGACCAGGATGCTCGCGCCGGCGGGGGTGCTCGCCGTTGCCATCTGGGCCGCGGGGGCGCAGGCGGCCGATCCCGCCAACGGGCGCCGTCTCTACGAGACCCACTGCGTCACCTGTCATGGTGCCGACGGGCGCGGCGTCATGCCCGGGGTGCCGGATTTCACGCGCCCGGAGACGCTGATGCGCACGGACCGCCGGCTGCTCTCGGCCATCCGCGACGGGACCGGGGCCGGCCCGGCCTTCTTCGGGATCCTCTCCGAGGCCGAGATCCTGGACGTCATCGCCTACCTGAGGACCTTCACGCAATGAGCACGAGGCAATGGATCGCCGTCGCGGCGCTGGCCGCGGCCCTGACCGCCTGCGACCGCGCCGACGAGGCGAGGGACCGTGCCGGGGCGCGGCCGGATGTGCCGCAGGCCGCGGTGACGCCCGCACCGGCCGCGCCGCCGCAGGCCCCGGAGGCGGCGCCGCCGCAGCCTCCGCCCGCTCCGGCCCCGAAGGCGCAGGCCGGGGCGGCGGGCGGGGACGGTGCCGAGGCGCGCCGGCGCTATCGCGTCGCCGACCGCTTCGAGGTCGGTCCCGGGGTCTACGTCCGCGCCCTCGCCTACGACCCGGGCGCCGACGCCCTCTGGGTGGGCACCTCCGCGGGCGTGCTGGAGGTGGGTCTCGACGACTACCGCGTGCGCAACACCTTCACCCGCAAGGACGGGCTCGCCAACGAGTACGTCTTCGCCATCGCCGTCGACCGCGACGGCAACAAGTGGTTCGGGACTAATGCCGGCGGCGTCTCGCGCTACCGTGACGGGCAGTGGAAGGTCTTCTTCCCCATGCACGGGCTGGCCGACTACTGGGTCTACTCCTTCGCCCAGCAGCGCTCCGGGGACATCTGGATCGGCACCTGGGCTGGGGTGAACCGCTACGACCCGCGCACGGGCCGGCTCACCACCTACGTGAAGGAGCTCGTCAACGAGTGGGTCTACGGCATCGCCGTGGACTCCAAGGACCGGGTCTGGTTCGGCACCGAGGGCGGCGTCTCCATGTACGACGGCCGCGCCTGGTACGAGTGGACCCACGACGACGGTCTCGGCGCCCCCAACGAGGCCGGCCTGCCGCCGAGCACCAACACCGGCCTCGGCACGCGCCAGCGGCACAACCTGGGCGTGCTCTCGGGCACGGGACCGACGTACAACCCGAACTACGTCTTCTCCATCATCGCGGCGCGGGACGACACCATCTGGGCCGGCACCTGGGGCGGGGGCGTGAGCCGGTTCGACGGCCGGCGCTGGACCAACTACACGCGCAAGGACGGGCTCGCGGGCAACATCGTCTATGCCGTGGCACAGGCGCCGGACGGCGCCCTCTGGTTCGGCACCGACGCGGGGCTGAGCCGCTTCGACGGGCGCGACTGGGAGTCGTTCAATCCGCATCACGGCCTCACCGGGCGGGACGTCTATGCAGTGGTGGCGACCCCGGACGGCAGCATCTGGGCCGGGACCCGGGGCGGTGTGACGCGGCTGGTGCGGGACGAGGCCTCGGAGGGCAGGTGATGAAGCTGGATGCCAGGACGCTGTTCCTTCTCGTGGTGGTGGCCCTGGGGGTGGGCGTGGTGGCCTACCGCATGGGGGCCGAGCAGGGCGGCGGGCCCGCCCCGCAGGCGACCGCGCCGGCGCCCCAGCCTGCGCCGGCGCCGGCCGCGGTCCCGCCGGCCCCCGCTCCGGAGTCCGCGGCCGCCGCGCACGCCCGCGCCGGGGTCGAGCTGCCCGCGGACAACGGGCGCTTCACCCGCTTCCGCACCGGCAACCGCAACGTCAAGGCCCTCCTCGTGGACGACGGCGTCGTCTGGGTCGGCACCTCCGGCGGTGTCGTGCGCTACGACCCGAGGACCGAGGACACCCGCTTCTTCGACGTCCGCTCGGGGCTCCTCTCCAACGGCATCTTCTACCTCGGCAAGCTCCAGGGGCGGCTCGCGGTGGGGACCTACGGCGGGGGCCTCTCCCTCCTCTACGACGCCGAGACCGGGAGCTGGGACAACTACAACATCCAGCACGGGCTCGCCGACGCCTTCGTCTACGACGTTCTGGAGGCCTCCAACGGCGACATCTGGATCGCCACCTGGTCCGGCGCCAACCGCGTGCGGGGCGGGCGCCTCGACGATCGCGCGGCGTGGGACACCTTCACCGTCAAGAACACCCAGGGCGGGCTCCCCAACGACTGGGTCTACGGCCTCGACGAGGGGCCCGACGGCAGCATCTGGCTCGCCACCGAGGGGGGGCTTGCGCGCTTCAAGGACGGCGCCTGGCAGCACTGGACCCACGACGACGGCCTCGGCGCGCCCTACGAGAAGGTCAAGGAGCAGAACCCGTTCCAGACCGATCCGGCGCAGGTCTCGGCCCACCACGCCCGCCAGAAGCAGGAGCAGGGGCTGACGCGCGTGAGCGGGGCCTACAACCCCAACTACGTCATCTCCATGGTGGTGACGCCGGACGGCGCAGTCTGGTGCGGCACCTGGGGCGGGGGGCTGGCGCGCCTCAAGGACGGGCAGTGGACCAACTTCACCATGGACGAGGGCCTGCCCGGCAACCACATCTTCATGCTGCACGTGGACCGCAGGGGACGTCTCTGGGTGGGGACCAACAACGGCCTGACCCGCTACGAGGACGGGCGCTTCACGCCCGCCATCACCCAGCGTGACGGGCTGGTCACCAGCAACGTCTTCTCCATGGCGGACGGCGAGGACGGGTTCTACTGGATCGGCACCTTCGGCGGCGTCACCCGCATGAAGATGGAGTAGGGCCCGAGGACGCTGCCGGGATCGGAGGGAAATGACGCCGTGGCCACGGACGAGAACTGGAAGGCGCGCAACGTCGTCTGGCACCGCGCCACCGTGACGCGGGCGAGGCGGGAGGCCCTCAACGGGCACCGTGCCATGCTGCTGTGGTTCACGGGGCTGTCGGGGGCCGGCAAGTCGACCCTGGCCCATGCCCTGGAGGAGGCGCTGCACCAGGAGGGGTGCCGCACCTTCGTCCTCGACGGCGACAACGTGCGCCACGGGCTGTGCGCGGATCTGGGCTTTTCGCCCGAGGACCGGCACGAGAACATCCGGCGCATCGGGGAGATGGCGAAGCTTTTCATCGAGGCGGGGGTGATCACGCTGACGGCGTTCATCTCGCCGTTTCGGCGGGACCGGGCGCGGGTGCGCGAGCTGGTGGGGGAGGATTTCATCGAGATCTACGTCCGCTGTCCGCTGGAGGTGTGCGAGCGGCGGGACGTGAAGGGGCTGTACCGGCGTGCGCGTGCGGGTGAGATTCCGGAGTTCACGGGGATCTCCTCGCCCTACGAGGAGCCGGAGGATCCGGAGATCGTGGTGGACACGGCCGAGCGCACGGTGGAGGAGTGCGTGGAGGAGCTGCTCGCCTACCTGCGCGGGCGCGGCCTCATCGCCCCGGCGGGCGAGCGCCTCTCGCTGCCCTGAGGCGCGCCGCGGCGGACGAGGGAGCCCGCCCTCCGGGTGTGTACCGGCCTCGATGGGCGGCGCGGGGACGCGACACGGAGGGGAGAAGCAAGTGAAGGAGACGGTCGGGCAGACGAAGGACGGGCAGGGGCGTCGCGAGGGCGAGCTGCCGCAGGTGTGGGCGCCGGCGTGGTATCCGCCCGAGGACGAGCTCAGCCTGGTGGACCTGTGGCTGGAGTTTCGCCGGCGCCGCCGCGTCTTCTGGGCCGTTTTCGCCGTGGTGCTCGTGGCGGGGCTTGCAGCGGCGGTGCTCCTTCCGGAGCGCTACAGCTACACCACGGTGATCCAGCTTGCGGGCGTGGTGAGCCCGGAAGGGACCCGCCCCCTGGTATCGCCGTCGGAGGTCCTGGAGCAGGTGCGTCGCGTCTACCTGCCGGCGGTGCTGGCGGGGTCGGCGCAGGGGCGCGGCGATGTGGGCGAGGGGCTCGTGGAGGCGGAGCGGCCCAAGGACACGGACCTCATCGTGCTGGAAAGCGTGGTGCCCGAGGCGGAGGCCGGGCTGGTGCGTCGGCTCCACGAGACGGTGGCCCGGAGGGTGGTCGTGGCGCAGCAGGATCTCGTGGAGGCGGCGAGGGCTGTCCGACGGGACGCGCTGGTGCGCCTCCGCGAGGTGATCGCGCGGCAGGGTGAGCAGGCGTTTGCCAAGGCCGAGCCGGACCTCGGGCGGCTCGAGGAGCTGGTGGCGGACCAGGTGCGGCCGGCCCGGATCGAGGTGCTGGCCCAGCGGGGGCTCGAGCCCAAGGGCCGGGGCAGGGCGGCGATCGCCGTGCTGGCGGTGGTGGCGGGGGTGTTCGCGGGGCTCGGGGCGGTCTTCGTCGACGCCTTCCGGGATCGGGTCCGCGAGGCCCTCGCCGAGGAGGAGGCCGCGGCTTGACCGCTCAGGCCGCGAGGATCAGCAGCGGCAGGTAGACGAGGCCGGCGAGCAGGGAGACGGAGACGAGGCCCGCCGCGAGCTCGCGGTCGAGATCCTGGGCGGCGGCGAAGACGAGGGTGTTGAAGCCGACGGGCGCGGCCGCGCCGAGGAGGACGACGCCCCGGTCGACGCCCTCGAGGCCGAGGAGCAGGGCCGCGCCGAGGCCGGTGGCGAGGCCCACGCCGAGACGCGCCGCGACCACGGCGGCGACGATCCCGAGGTGCCTGCCCGGGGCGCGGAAGTGCACGCCCAGGGCGAGCACCACCAGCAGCACGGAGGCGCCGCCGAGGGCGCGCAGGGCGGCCGCGGCGGGGCCCGGCGGGGCCAGTCCGGCGAGGTTGAGGGCGAGCGCGAGCGCGAGCGCCAGGGTCGGCGGAAAGGTGGCCAGCGCCCGCAGGATGCGGGCCGCAAGCGGCCGACCCGAGCCGTAGGCGCAGGCCAGGGCGTAGACGAGGGTCAGCACCAGGAGGCCGTTGCCGAAGTCGAAGAGGGCCAGCCGTCCCGCGCCCTCCGCCCCCCAGGCCGCCCACGCGAAGGGATAGACGGCGGCGAGGTTGAGGATCATCAGCCCGGTCACAACGACGCCCGCGGCGGGCCGCGGCAGGCGGAAGCCGCGGGCGAGGGCGAGCCCCGCGGGCCAGCCGGCGAGGATGGCGGCGGCCGCCACCAGGGGCAGCAGCGCCGCCCCGTGCGCGAGGTCCAGCGCGGGCACGGTGCCGAGGATCAGCGCGGGGAGGCCCGCGCGGACCATGAGGCGCAGCAGGGCATCGGCGTGACGCGGGGCGAACCACCCCAAGCGGCGGCCGGCGACGCCGGCGGCGAAGGCGGCGAGCACCGGCGCAAGCCGCAGCGCGAGCTCAGGCGGCGCCATCCAGGCCGATGCCGCGGCGCAGCTCCGCGATGCGGCGGGGCACGTACTCGGTGTGATCCTCCACCTCGGCCAGGCGCGCGCGCAGGAAGGCCGCCTGCGGCGCGCCCACCTGCTCCAGGAGGCGCCCGAAGATGACGTTGGCCTCGCCGCGCTCCAACGCCTCGGCCGCCGCCAGCGCCTCCTCCAAGGTCATGGTCTCGACCCCCCGGCGCAGGGCCCGCAGCCGCGCCAGGAGCTCGCGCACCTCGGGATCGCCCACCGTGGGCACGTAGCCGCCCGCCTCCGGCAGGCGCGCGGCGTGGAGGCACACGATCATGAGATGCGCGTGCTCGCGCTCCTCCTCGGCGAGGTGGTCGAACAGCGCCGCCGCCTCGGGGATGTGGCGGAAGCGCCGCGCGGCGCGGCGGTAGAACGCGGCCACCGCCTCCTCGATCAGGGCCGAGACGCAGTAGGCCCGCCCGGGCGCCCCCGGGAGCGGCACGCGGTGGTGGCGGTCGCGCTCGGCGACGATGGCGAGCAGCGTGCGCCGGCGCGAGAGCAGCGCACGCAGCCAGGCGCCGGCGCCGAAGAGGCGCACGATCTCCACGGGATGGGCGAGGCAGTACGCCTTCGTCACCAGGGCATCCATCCCTCTCCTCCTGCGATGGACGGCACGGCATGGCGGAAGTGGTCGCGCTCGAGCCAGTGCTTGGTGCGGGCCGCCGCGGATCCGCCGAGACACAGCGGTCCCAGGGCGACGAGGCCGCGCCGCGGCCCGAGGTAGACGGCGGTGGGCAGGGCCCGGGGCCGGTACGGGCGCGGTGCGCGCCCGGCGGCGAGGCGCAGGACGTTGGCCGCGGCGTGCGCCCCCTGGCGGCGCGCATGGGCGGCGCGGCGGGGCGGGGCCGGTGCGGGGGAGCGGGGCCGGGCGATGTCGCCGGCGACGAGGACCGCGTCGCTTCCCTGCGCGACGAGCCCGGCGGTGCAGGCGATCCCGTCGGCGCCGGCGTCGAGCCCGGCGAGGCCGAGGCGCAGGTCGGGCTCGGCCCCGGCGCAGCAGAGCGTGATGTCGGCCTCGAGGGCGCCGGCCTCGGTCTCGATCCGCCGGCCTTCGATCCCGTGCACGGCGCACCCGGTGCGCACGCCGACCCCGGCCGCGGCGAGCGCCGCCGCGAGCCGTGCCGCAAGCGCCGGCGAGCAGTCCGGGGCAAGCCGCGCTCCGCGCTCCAGGAGGAGGACGCGGAAGGCGTCGGGCCGTCGCCGGTGGCGGCGGGCGGCGTCGTCGAGGCGGGCGCGCACGGCGGCGGCGAACTCGATGCCGGTGAGCCCGCCGCCGACGATGCAGACGAGGCCCGACCGGCGCTCCGCGGCGAGCTGCTCGAGCTCGCCGCGCAGGCGCGCGAGGTGGCGCTCGCTCTTGGGGAAGACCAGCGGCGTGCGCTCGCCGCGCGGAAGGGTGCGCGCGCGCACGCCCACGGCGAGGATCAGGAAGTCCCAGGCCGTGGTGCCGGAGGCGGTCTCCACCCGGCGCGCGGGCGCATCCACCGCCTCGACGCGCTCGCTGCGCAGGCGCACGCCCGGGAGCAGGGGGGCGAGGGGCACGGCGAGGAGCGCGCGGGGGACGGGGTCCACCAGGTGGCGCGGCAGCACGGGGTAGTTGTAGAGCTCGGGGCGCGGGTTGAACACCGTGACCTCGACCCCCGGCGCCGCCGCGAGGCGGCGCGCCGCGGCGAGCCCGGCGAAGCCGCAGCCGACGATGGCGACGCGGATCCTCGGCACGTCCCCTGCCCCCCCGGATCCCCGCGGGATCCGTTTTCCGCATAATAGTGGCCCCCGGCCGGACGGCGCCAGTGCCGCCGGCGTCATGGAGCGAGGGATGGAGCAGCCCGCGGCAGACAGCCTCGTCCTCTACAAGCGCCGCCCCGCCCGCGTGGTGGCGGTGACCGACAAGCTGGAGATCGAGCTGCCCGGGGGCGGCGCCCGGCGGGTGCGCCCCAAGGACGTGGTGCCGCTGCATCCGGGGCCGCTGCGCAGCCTCGGCGAGCTGCGTCCCGTCGAGGGCGAGATCGAGGCCGCGTGCGAGCTGCTGGCGGGCCAGACCACCACGGTGGCGGAGCTGGCCGAGCTCGCCTTCGGCGCCTTCACCCCGGCCACCGCGTGGGCGGTGTGGGAGCGGGTGGAGGAGGGGATCGAGCTGGAGGGGGAGGCGCCGGACGCCATCCGCGTGCGCACGCCGGAGGAGGCCGCGGCGGAGCGGGAGGCGCGGGAGGGGCGCGACCGCCGGCGCCGCGCCTGGGGCGAGCTGCTGCAGCGGATCCAGGCCGGGCGCGTGCTGCCCGAGGACCGGCCGCAGCTCGCCGATCTCGAGGGCCTGGCCCTGGGGCGGCACGAGGGCAGCCGCATCCTGCGCGCCCTCGACCGCGCCGAGCGCCCGGAGGTGGCGCACGAGCTGCTTCTCAAGCTGGGCGCGTGGGGGCCGGAGGTGGATCCCCATCCGGTGCGCGAGGGCCTGCCGGAGGCGCCGCCGGCGCTGGAGCTGCCGGAGCTCGCCGCCGCGCCCAGGCGCGATCTCACCGCGCTCGAGGCCTTCGCCATCGACGACGAGGGCAACCAGGACCCCGACGACGCCGTGAGCTGGGACGGCCGGTGGCTCTGGGTGCACGTGGCCGACGCCGCCGCCCTGGTGCTGCCCGGGAGCGCGGCGGACGAGGAGGCCCGCCTGCGCGGCGCCACCCAGTATCTGCCGCACCGCCAGGTGCCGATGCTGCCGGTGCAGGCCGTGCAACGCCTCGGGCTCGGCCTCGCGCCGGTCTCGCCGGCGCTCTCCTTCGGGATCCGCATGGACGCCGAGGGGGAGATCCTGGACGTGGCCATCGTCCCGAGCACGGTGCGGGTGCGGCGGCTGAGCTACGGCGAGGCGGAGAGGCGCCTCCACGAGGAGCCCTTCGCCGGCCTCCACCGGCTCGCGCTGCGGCTGCGCGAGCGGCGTCTCGCGGCGGGCGCGGTGGACATCCGCCTGCCCGAGGCGCGGGTGCGGGTGGTGGCGGGCGAGGTCCGCATCGAGCCGCTGCCGCCCCTTGCGAGCCGGCTCCTGGTGAGCGAGCTCATGCTGCGCGCGGGGGAGGCGGCGGCGCGCTACGCCGCGGCCGAGGGCATCGCCCTGCCCTTCATCGCCCAGTCGCCGCCGGACGAGGCCGACCCCGGGGAGGGCCTGGCCGGGATGTACGCCCTGCGTCGGCGCATGCGTCCGCGCCAGATCGTCACCGCGCCGGAGCCGCACGCCGGCCTCGGGCTCGCCGCCTACTGCCAGGCCACGAGCCCGCTGCGCCGCTACACGGATCTGCTCACCCACCAGCAGCTCCGCGCCCACGTCACCGGCGGCGAGCCCCTCGACGCCGAGACCGTGCGCGCCCGCGCCGGCGCCGCCGAGCAGGCCATGGCCGCGGTGCGGCGCGCCGAGCGCGCCTCCAACCGGCACTGGACCCTGGTCTGGCTGCTGCGCCACGAGCGCTGGCGCGGCGAGGCGGTGGTGGTGGAGCCGCGCGAGCGCCGCAGCGTGGTCATCGTGCCGGAGCTCGCCCTGGAGGCGCAGGTGGCCCTGCGGGGCGTGCCGCAGCCCAACGAGCGGCTGCCGGTGGTGCTTACCGGTGTGGACCTGCCGAACCTGGAGGCGCGCTTCCGCCTCGAGCGGGGCTGAGGCCGCTCAGGCGGTGCCGAAGCTCTCGGTGCGGTAGCGCCAGACCCGCAGCCGCGGCGACCAGTGGTCCGGCGGCAGGCCGGCCTTGCGCCGCAGCTCGCGCAGGAAGTCGCGGGGTTCGGGGAGGGACTCCCACACCGCCGGGAGGAAGGTGGCCCGATGCGCCCCGTCGGCGATGATGAGGCCGTCCTCGCCCGGGACGAGCCGCGCGATCAGCTCCTCCTCGCTGGCGCAGGGCAGCGGCTCGGGCGGCGTCAGCACCGAGACCGAGACCGCGAGATCCTCCAGCTCCTCGGGGGCGAGGGGCGGGAAGCGGGGGTCCTCGAAGGCGGCGGCGAAGGCGTTGGCGGCCACGTCCTCCACCAGCGGCCGGCGCGCCTCGAGGCTGCCGATGCAGCCGCGCAGCGCGCCGCCGCGCTTGAGGGTGACGAAGCTCGCCCCCGGCTCGCGCAGGGCGCCCTCGTAGTCGGGTGCGCGCACCGGGAGCGGGGTGCCGCGCTCGAGGCCGTGACGGATGGAGGCCTGGGCGATGCCCAGGAGGACGTCGCGCTCGCGCGTGCCGAGGCGGCCGTCAGTGGAAGGCATAGGCGCCATAGCCCACGACCCGGTCCCTGGGGCCTGCGGTGTCGCCCGAGTTGCGCAGGTCCAGGGTGCGGGCCTGGAGCCCGCGGCGGCGCGCCGCCACCAGCAGGCCCTGCAGGGGGTGACGGCCGCAGGCCTGCTCGTAGCCGATGCGCTCCGGCGCCAGCGCCTCCACCGCCATGGAGGTGGCCGCGTCCATCCGCCGCGCGGTGTGGTAGTCGTGGTAGTGGGAGAGGTCAGAGCTGACCACGATCAGGGTCTCGTCCCCGCCCCACAGGCGCTCGATGACCTCGGCCACCTCCTCGGGGGCGGCGTCGCCCACCACCAGCGGCACGAGGCGGAACCCGCCGAGGACGCGCTGCAGGAAGGGCAGGTGCACCTCGAGGCTGTGCTCGAGGGCGTGGGCCTCGTCGAGGATGCACACCTGGGGCAGGTCGCGGATGGACTCGATGGCCTCGCGGTCCACCGGGACGTCGCCGAGGGGCGTGCGGAAGTAGTCGGTGGAGGGCGCCGCCAGCCCGTCGAACGGGACGCGGTGCGACGGCCCGAGCAGGACCACGCGCTCGATGCGCCCGGCGAGCGGGCGCAGGGCGGCGTAGGCGGTGGCGGCCACGGGGCCGGAGTAGACGTAGCCCGCGTGGGGGGCGACGATGGCCTTCGGGGGCGGACCCGCGGCCTGTGCCCCGGCGAGCAGGGCGTCCACGGTGCGGGCGAGCTCCTCGCGCTGCTCGGGATAGAACAGGCCGGCGACGGCGGGGGGTCTGACGGTGGCCATGCGGCACCTCCCTTACGGCATGGCGTCGGCATCAGTATAGCCCCGCCGGCGCCGGTCCCGCCGCTAGAGCGCCGCGATGCGCCGGTGCTGCTCGCGCAGCCGCGCCAGCGCCGCCTCCGCCTCGGCCAGGCGGGTGCGCTCCTTCTCCACCACCGCCGCCGGCGCCTTCTCCACGAAGCCGGGGTTAGCGAGCTTGGCGCGGCTGCGCGCAAGCCCCTCCTCAAGGCGGGCGATCTCCTTGTCGAGGCGGGCGAGCTCGGCCGCCTTGTCGATGAGCCCCGCCATGGGGATGAGGATGCGAAGCTCGCCGGCAAGGGCGGTGGCGGCCTCGGGGGCGGCCTCGCCTGCCTCCAGCCAGCGCACCGACGCGAGCCGCGCCAGCGCGGTCAGGGCCGGCAGGTGCCGCTCGACGCGGGCGCGGTCCTCGGCCGTGCCCTCCGCGAGCAGCACGGGCAGGGGGCGCGAGGGGGCGATGTCCATCTCGCCGCGGATCCGCCGTACCGCGAGGACGAAGGCCTTGAGCCAGGCGATCTCGGCCTCGGCCTCCTCGTCGCGCGCGGCGGGGTCGGACTCGGGATAGGGGGCGAGCATGATGCTCTCGCCCGCCACCCCGGCCACCGGCGCCACCCGTTGCCAGATCTCCTCGGTGATGAAGGGCATGATGGGGTGGAGGAGCCTGAGCAGCGTCTCCAGCACCGTGACCAGGGTGCGGCGGGTGGCGCGGCGCACCGCCTCCGGCGCGTCGGGATCCTGGAGGACGGGCTTGGAGAGCTCCAGGTACCAGTCGCAGAACTCGTCCCAGGTGAACTCGTGCAGAACGTTGGCCACCTGGTCGAAGCGGTAGGCGGCGATGGCCTCGTGGACCGCGGCCACGGTGCGGTCGAGGCGCGAGCGGATCCAGCGGTCGGCCGCGGTGGGCGCCATCTCGCCCCCTCCGGTGCCGCAGTCCTCGCCCTCGGTGCGCATGAGCACGTAGCGGGCGGCGTTCCAGAGCTTGTTGCAGAAGTTGCGATAGCCCTCGATGCGGCCGAGGTCGAACTTGATGTCGCGCCCGGTGGAGGCGAGCGCGGCGAAGGTGAAGCGCAGGGCGTCGGCGCCGAAGGCGGGGATGCCCTCGGGGAACTCCCGCCGCGTCGCCTCCTCGATGCGTCTGGCCATCTGCGGCTGCATCAGCCCGGTGGTGCGCTTGCGCACCAGCGACTCGAGGTCGATGCCGTCGATGAGGTCGAGGGGGTCGAGGATGTTGCCCTTGGACTTCGACATCTTCTGGCCGTGGGCGTCGCGCACGAGGCCGTGGATGTAGACCTCGCGGAAGGGGACGTCGCCCATGAACTTGCAGCCCATCATCACCATGCGGGCGACCCAGAAGAAGATGATGTCGAAGCCGGTGACGAGCACGTCGGTGGGGTAGAAGGTGCGCAGCTCCGGGGTGTCGTCCGGCCAGCCGAGGGTCGAGAAGGGCCACAGGGCGGAGCTGAACCAGGTGTCCAGCACGTCCGGGTCCTGCACCAGGCGGCTGCCGCCGCAGCGCGGGCAGCGCGCCGGGCGCGACTCGGCGACGATGGGGCGGGCCTCGCCGCGGACCTGCACCGCGCGCGCGGCGGCGAGGGCCTGGTCGAGGTCCCGCCCGGCGGCAAGCAGCTCGGCCGCGGTGGCCGCGCCCTCGCCGGCGCCGAGGAGGACGATGTGCGCGCCGTCGCAGTCGGCGCAGTACCAGGCCGGGATCTGGTGCCCCCACCAGATCTGGCGCGAGATGCACCAGTCCTCGATGTGCTCGAGCCACTGGTAGTAGGTCTTGGTCCAGTTCTCGGGCACGAGGCGGATCCGCCCCTCGCGCACGACCCGGATCGCCTCCTCGGCGAGCGGTGCGGTGCGCACGAACCACTGGTCGGTGAGGAAGGGCTCGATGACGGCGTGGGAGCGGTCGCCGCGGGGGACCATGAGCCGGTGCGGCTCCACCTTCTCCAGCAGCCCCTGCGCCTCGAGGTCGGCGACGATGCGCCGGCGGGCCTCGTAGCGGTCGAGGCCGCGGTAGGGCTCGGGGGCGTTGTCGTTGATGCGGGCGTCCTCGGTGAGGACGTTGATCATGGGCAGGCCGTGGCGCAGCCCCACCTGGTAGTCGTTGAAGTCGTGGGCGGGGGTGATCTTGACGCAGCCGGTGCCGAACTCGGGGTCCACGTAGGCGTCGGCGATGACGGGGATGCGCCGGCCGGTGAGGGGCAGGATCACCTCGCGGCCGACGAGGTGGCGGTAGCGGGCGTCCTCGGGGTGCACGGCCACTGCGGTGTCGCCGAGCATGGTCTCGGGCCGGGTGGTGGCCACCACCAGGTGGCCCTCGCCGTCGGCCAGCGGGTAGCGCATGTGCCAGAGGTGGCCCTCCTCCTCCTCGCTCACCACCTCCAGGTCGGAGACCGCGGTGTGCAGCACCGGGTCCCAGTTCACCAGGCGCTTGCCGCGGTAGATGAGCCCCTCCTCGAAGAGGCGGACGAAGACCTCGCGCACCGCGCGCGAGAGGCCCTCGTCCATGGTGAAGCGCTCGCGCGACCAGTCCACCGAGGCGCCGAGGCGGCGCAGCTGCCGCGTGATGGTGCCGCCGGAGGCCTCCTTCCACCGCCACACCCGCTCGAGGAACCGCTCGCGGCCGAGGTCGTGGCGGGTCTTGCCCTCCTGCTCCAGGAGCCGCTCCACCACCATCTGGGTGGCGATGCCGGCGTGGTCGGTGCCCCCCTGCCAGAGGGTGTTGCGGCCCCGCATCCGGTGGTAGCGGATGAGGGCGTCCATGATGGTGTCCTGGAAGGCGTGCCCCATGTGGAGGCTGCCGGTGACGTTGGGCGGCGGGATCATGATGCAGTAGGGCTCGCCCCTGCCCGAGGGGCGGAAGTAGCCCTTGCGCTCCCAGTGCTCGTACCAGCGGCGTTCGATGGCTTGGGGGTCGTAGCTCTTGTCCATGGTCCCTCGGCCGATGCGTGCAAGGCGGAAAGGGCTGAAGATTCTAAAGGATGCGTGCGGCCGCGTCTCGCCGCCGGCGGCTCAGCGGCCGAGCCGGTGGGTGTGGAGCGGGTAGCCGCGCTGCTGGTAGTGGCGGTAGCGGGCGCGGGCGGCCGCGCGGGTGTCGGGGGTGACGATCTCGGCCAGGCGCCCGAAGCGGCTGAAGAAGGGCGGGACGTCGGGGTGGAGGTTGACGAGGACGTCGCTCATGTCCGCGGGCGGCGCGCCGGCGTCGATGAGCACGCGCACGGTCGCGGCGAGGGGATCGCCCGGGCGCGCATGGGGGACGAAGCTGCCGGCGCGGAATGTCCAGAGCAGCTCGTCCAGGGCCGCCGCCTCGGCCTCGTCGGCGGCGTGGAGAAAGACGGCGTGGCCCTGGGCGAAGGCCTTCTCCGCGAGGCGGCAGGCGAGGCGCCGGCGCGGCTCCGTCCCCGGCTCCTCGAGGACGTAGAAGTCGATCCGGGTCACCGCCGGGGTCACGCCCCTGCGGCGCGGTCCAGCAGCCACTGCACCAGCAGCGGCACCGGCCGCCCCGTGGCCCCCTTCTGCTCGCCGGTGAGCCAGGCGGTGCCGGCGATGTCCAGGTGGGCCCAGCGGTACTTCTCGGCGAAGCGGGCGAGGAAGCAGGCGGCGGTGATGGCGCCGGCGTCGCGGCCGCCGACGTTGGCCATGTCGGCGAAGTTGCTCTTGAGCTGCTCCTGGTACTCGTCCCACAGCGGCAGCTCCCAGGCGCGGTCCCCGGCGCGGCGGCCGGCCTCGAGCAGCTCGTGGGCAAGCCCGGGCTGGTTGGCGAAGAGGCCGTGGGCGTGCCGCCCCAGCGCGATGACGCAGGCCCCGGTGAGGGTGGCGATGTCCACCACCGCGCGGGGCTCGTAGCGGCCGGCGTAGGTCAGGGCGTCGCACAGGATGAGCCGCCCCTCGGCGTCGGTGTTGAGCACCTCGATGGTCTTGCCGGACAGGGAGGTGACGACGTCGCCCGGCTTGTTGGCGGCGCCGTCGGGGAGGTTCTCGCAGCTCGGGATCAGGCCGACGAGGTTGACGGGCAGGCCGAGCCTCGCGGCGGCCCGGAAGGTGCCGAGCACGGCGGCGGCGCCGCACATGTCGAACTTCATCTCGTCCATGGCCGCCGCCGGCTTGATGGAGATGCCGCCGGAGTCGAAGGTGATCCCCTTGCCCACCAGCGCGTAGGGGCGCTCGTCCTCGGCCGCGCCCCGGTAGTGGAGCACGATGAGCTTGGGGGGCTGGCGGCTGCCCTTGGCCACCGAGAGCAGCGCCCCCATGCCGAGCCGCTCCATGTCCTCGCGCTCGAGCACCTCCACCGAGACCGCCTCGTGGGCCTCGGCGAGGCGTCGGGCCTCGTCGGCGAGATGGGCCGGGGTGCAGATGTTGCCGGGCAGGTTGCCCAGGTCCCGCGCGAGGCGCACGCCCTCGGCGATGGCCTCGCCGTGGCGGACCGCCTCCTCGCCCACGGCGCGCTCGCGCCGCCCCGGCACCATCAGGGTGAGGCGGCGCAGGGGGCGGCGGCGCGGCGTCTTCTCGCTCTTGAGGGTCTCGAAGCGGTAGAGGGCGTCCTCGGCCGCCACCACGGTCTCGCGCACGCGCCAGTAGAGGTCGCGCCCCTTCACCGGGAGCTCGCACAGGCACACCGTGGCCTCCATGGCGCCGCCCTCGTCGAGGTGGGCCACCGCCGCGCGCACCACCTCGCGGTAGCGGCCGTCGGTGAGCTCCCGCTCGCGCCCGAGGCCCACCAGGAGGACGCGGTCGGCGAGCACGCCCGGGACCTGGTGGAGCAGCAGGAGCTGGCCGCGCCGCCCGTCCATGTCGCCGCGGCGCAGGATGGTCGAGAGCAGGCCGCCGGCGGCGCGGTCCACCGCCTCCGCCGCCGCCGACAGCCGCCGCGGCTCGAAGACGCCGACCACGAGGCAGGCGCTGCGCTGCTTGTCCGGGCTTCCGCTCTTGAGCTGGTATTCCATCTCCTCCCTCCGCGGTTCCGGGTGGACGCCGTGCTATGCTGTGGGCCCCGTCGTGGGGGCGAGAGTTTCGAATTCGGGCAGTTTACATGAATCCGGCGCAAAGGGCGCGAAAAGGACAAGAAAAGCGGCCCGCGGGAGGCCCGCCGTGGCGGTCCTGACCCGCTATGTGGGCGGGGACGTGGCGCGCGCCTCGGTGCTCGCGCTCCTGGTCCTGGTGGCGATGCTCCTCAGCAACCGCTTCGCCGCCCTCGCGGCGCGGGTCGCCGCCGGCGAGCTGCCCGCGGACGTCCTCGGCACCCTGCTGCTGCTCAAGGTGCTGAAGACCCTGCCGGCGATCCTGCCGGCGGCCTTCTTCGTCGCCGCCATGGCGGTCCTGGGCCGCCTCTACCGCGACAGCGAGATCACCGCGATGCTCGCCTGCGGGGTGCCGCCCGCGCGCATCTACCGCGGCGTCCTCGCGGTGGCGCTGCCGGCGGCGGGGCTGGTGCTGGTCGTCGCGGGCTGGGCGGCGCCCTGGGCCGAGACCGCGGCCGAGCGCATGGAGCGCGAGGCGGAGCTGCGGGCCGAGGCGAGCGCCTTCGAGGCGGGCCGCTTCCGCTCCTCGGAGGACGGTCGCGTGACCTTCTACGCCGAACGCATCTCGCCCGACCGGCGCCGCTTCGAGGCGGTCTTCGCCGAGGTGCGCGGCCCCGAGGGGCGTACGGTGCTGCGCGCGCGCTGGGCCGAGCGGGTCACCCTGCCCGACGGCGAGCGCCACCTGATCCTCCACGACGGGGTGCGCTACGAGGGCGAGCCGGGGCGGCGCGACTGGCGGCTGCTGCGCTTCGCCGCCCACGGGCTGCGCGTGGCCGAGCCGCGGCTCGACCCCGGGGCGGTGGAGCGGGCGCGCGACCTGGGCGAGCTCCTCGCCGACGGCGCCCCCGCCGCGCGCGCCGAGCTGCACTGGCGCCTGGCGCTGGCGCTGGCGATCCCGGTCCTGGGGGTGGTGGCGTTGCCGCTGGCGCGCACCGATCCGCGCCGGGGCAGGGCCTGGCCGCTGCTCGCCGCGCTCGTCCTCTATCTCGTCTACTTCAACCTGCTGCTCGCCGGGCGCAGCTGGCTCGAGGGCGGGCGGGTGCCGGCGGCGCTGGGCCTCTGGTGGGTGCACGGCGCGGCGCTGCTGCTCTGGGCCGGGCTCGCCCTGCGCCCGCTGCGGGGGCGGCGGTGATCGGGATCCTCGACCGCTACATCGGGCGCACGGTGGCGGCGGCGACGCTGCTCGCGCTCGGGGCGGTGGCGGCCCTGGACACGGTGGTGGGCCTCATGGGGGAGCTTGCGCGGGTGGACGCCGCCTATCCGCCCGCCGCCGCCCTGCGCCACGTGCTGCTGGGCCTGCCCGGGGAGGCGGTGGCGCTGATGCCGCTGGCGCTGCTCCTCGGGACCCTGATGGGGCTCGGGGCGCTCGCCGCGCGCAGCGAGCTCGTGGTGATGCGGGCGGCGGGGATCTCGGTGCCGCGCATCGGGGCCTCGGTGATGGTGGCGGCCCTGCCCCTGGCCGCGGCGGCGGCGGTGCTGGGCGAGTGGGTGGTGCCGCAGACCGAGCGCCTCGCCCGCGCCACCCGCGCGCACGCCGAGTCGCTGGGCATCATGTACAGCGAGAGCGGCTTCTGGGCCCGCGCCGGGGGGCACTTCGTCCACGTCCAGCGCATCCTGCCGGGCGGGCGGCTGGTGGGGGTGACCGTCTACGAGACGGACGAAGAGGGGCTCCGCCGCGTGCGCACGGCGCGTCTCGCGACCCTCGAGGAGGGTGCATGGGTGCTGCACGACGTGCGCACCACCGACTTCGGCGAGGGGACAGTGGGGGCGCGGGACGCGGCGCGGGTGCAGGCGCCGGCGCTGCTGGACCCGGAGACGGCGCGGGTTCTCGCCACCCCTCCGGAGGAGCTCTCGGTGCGCGGCCTTCTGCGCTACCGCGCCTATCTGCGCGCCAACGGCCTCGATGCGCGCCGCTACGAGGCGGCGCTGTGGGCCAAGCTCCTCTCGCCGCTGACCAACCTGCTGATCGTGGCCCTGGCGGTGCCCTTCGTCTTCGGGCCGCTGCGCAGCAGCTCCGCGGGGGCGCGGCTGGCGGCGGGGATCTTCCTCGGCATCGCCGTGCACCTGGGGGCGCGCCTCAGCGAGCAGGCCGGACACGCCTTCGGCTGGCCGCCGGTGCTGGGGGCCGCGCTGCCGGCGGCGGTGCTGGCCCTCGCGGTGGGGGTCGCGTTCAGGGCCGTGCGCTGAGCCCGCCCTTCGGCAGCCGCAGCACGCGCGTGCCGCAGGCGAGGTCGTGCCAGGCGCGCCGCTCGCGGTCGACCAGCACCCAGAGGATCCCCAGGCCGCCGAGCCCCCACGAGAGCCAGGCCAGGAGGTAGCGGCAGGCGGCGCGCCCGGCCCGGGGCGGGCGCCCGTCGGGCCCCACCAGGCGCAGCCGCCAGGCGCGCATGCCCAGCGTCTGGCCGCCGCGGCTCCAGAAGTAGACGAAGAAGAGCCCGCCCACCGCCACGAGATACGCCTCGTAGCGCAGATCCCCGGGCGGGATCGCGCCGCCGGTGAAGGGCATCAGGGCGAGGGTGGCGAAGAACCACAGGGCGAGCAGCAGCAGCCCGTCGTAGAGGGCGGCGCCGAGGCGCCGCCCCAGCCCCGCCGGCTCAGTCGAAGCGGTACTCATCCTCGCGCAGCCTCGCATGGGCGGCGGCGAGCCGCGCGATGGGCACCCGCGGCGCCGAGCAGGAGACGTAGTCGAGGCCGATGTGGTGACAGAAGCGGATGGACTCGGGGTGCCCGCCCTGTTCGCCGCAGATCCCGACCTTGAGGTCGGGGCGGCTCCTGCGACCCCACTCCACGGTGATCTGCATCAGCCGTCCGACGCCGTGCACGTCCAGCACCTCGAAGGGGTTGTCCTGGAGGATGCCCTTCTCGTTGTAGAGGGGCAGGAACTTGTTCTCGGCGTCCTCGCGGGAGAAGGAGAAGGTCGCCTGGGAGAGGTCGTTGGTGCCGAAGGAGAAGAACTCGGCCACCTCGGCGAGGCGGCCCGCGCGCATGCAGGCGCGCACCACCTCGATCATGGTGCCGAAGCGGAACGGCACCTTCACGCCGGCCTCGCGCTCCACCTCCGCGTGGATCTCGTCGACGTAGGCGCGCACGTACTCGAGCTCCTTGGCGGTGCAGACCTGCGGCACCATGATCTCGGGGTCCACCGCGATCCCCTCCTGCACACAGCGGGCCGCGGCCTCGAGGACGGCGCGGATCTGCATGCGGTAGATCTCGGGGTAGGTGATGCCGAGGCGCACGCCGCGGTGGCCCAGCATGGGGTTGACCTCGCGCAGCTCGCGCACCTTGGCCAGCATCCCCTCCTTGCGCGCCAGCGCCTGCTCCACGGTCTGGCCTTGCAGCGAGGCAAGCGCCCGCGCCGCCTCGGCGCCGGCCCCCTCCGCCGGCAGCGCCTGGCCGAGGACGGCGAGGCCGGCGAGGGTCTCGCGCAGGTGCCGCAGGGCCTCGATCTCGCGCACCAGCTCCTCCTCGCGCGGGAGGAACTCGTGGATGGGCGGGTCGAGCAGGCGCACGGTCACCGGGCGCGGCGCCATCACCTTGAAGATGCGGTAGAAGTCCTCGCGCTGCATGGGCAGGAGCCGCTCCAGGGCGGCCGCCCGCGCCTCCGGCGTCTCGGCCAGGATCATGTCCACCACCACCGGCAGGCGCGCGGGATCGTTGAACATGCGTTCGGTGCGGCACAGGCCGATCCCCTGCGCACCGAAGCGCAGCGCCCGCTCGGCGTCGGCCGGCGTGTCGGCGTTGGCCCGCACGCCGAGGCGCGCCACCTCGTCGGCCCAGCCGAGGAGCGTGGCGAGGTCGCCGGTGAACTCCGGCTCCACCATGGGTGCCTCGCCGGCATAGACGTGGCCGGTGCTGCCGTCGATGGTGATGACGTCGCCCTCGCGCAGCACCGTCTCGCCCACGACGGCGACCCGGGCCGCCTCGTCGACCCGGATGCCCTCGGCGCCGGCGACGCAGGGCTTGCCCATGCCGCGGGCCACCACCGCGGCGTGGGAGGTCTTGCCGCCGCGGCTGGTGAGGATGCCCTGGGCGGCGAAGAAGCCGTGGATGTCCTCGGGCTTGGTCTCGACCCGGACCAGGATCACCTTCTCGCCGAGGCGGCCGCGGGCCTCGGCGGTGTCGGCGTCGAAGACGATGCGCCCGCTCGCCGCGCCCGGCGAGGCCGGCAGCCCCGTGGCGAGGGGCCGGCCGCGGAAGCCCGGGTCGAGGCGCGGGAAGAGGAGCTGCTCCAGGTGCTCGGGACGGATGCGCAGCAGCGCCTGGCGGCGGTCGATGAGGCCCTCGCGCTCCATCTCCACCGAGGTGCGCACCATCGCCGGGGCGTTCATCTTGCCGTTGCGGGTCTGCAGGCAGTAGAGCACGCCGCGCTCGACCGTGAACTCGAAGTCCTGGACCTCGCGGTAATGGCGCTCCAGGCGCTCGCGCAGCTCCAGGAGCTGGCGGTAGATGTCCGGCATCTCCTGCGCCATCTCCTGGATCGGTTTCGGGGTGCGGATGCCGGCGACCACGTCCTCGCCCTGGGCGTTGACCAGGTACTCGCCGAAGAGGCGGTTCTCGCCGGTGGCGGGGTCGCGGGTGAAGGCCACCCCCGTGCACGAGTCCTCCCCCATGTTGCCGAAGACCATGGCCACCACGTTCACCGCAGTGCCGTTGGCGATGTCGGGGGTGATGTGGAACTCGCGCCGGTAGTCCACCGCGCGCTTGCCCATCCAGGAGTCGAAGACCGCCCGGACCGCGGCCTCGAGCTGGGCGTGGACGTCGGCGGGGAAGGGGCGTCCGGTGTGGGCCCGCACCACCTCGAGGAAGGCCTCGGCGGCCTCGGCGAGCTCGTCGGCGCCGAGGTCGAGATCGCTGCGAGCGCCGACGCGCGCCTTGATGGCCTCGAAGCGCTCGTCGAAGAGCTCGTCCGGCACCTTGAGGGCGACCTTGCCGAAGAGCTGGATGAAGCGCCGCCAGGCGTCGTAGGCGAAGCGCGGATTGCCGGTCTGGCGGATCAGGCCCTGCAGCGTCTCCGCGTTGAGGCCGAGGTTCAGGATGGTGTCCATCATCCCCGGCATGGAGATCGCCGAGCCCGAGCGCACCGAGACCAGGAGGGGGTTGGCGGGATCGCCGAAGCCCTTGCCGGTCTTGGCCTCGAGCCGGCGGATGTGCTCGCGCACCTCGTCCATGAGACCGGGCGGCAGGCGCCGCTCGGGGTCGGCGAGGTAGGCCAGGCAGGCCTCGGTGGTGATGACGAAGCCCGGGGGCACGTTGAGGCCAATGCGCGTCATCTCGCACAGGTTCGCCCCCTTGCCGCCCAGCAGCCGCTTGTCGCCGCCGTCGCCCTCCTCGAAGTCGTAGACGTACTTGGGCCGGTCGCTCATGTCCCCTCCCCAGCCTCGGGTGTCGAGATCCTCAGGCGATGGTGACGTCCTTCGAGAGATAGACGTCCTGGATCGCGTGCAGCAGCCGCACGCCCTCCTCCATGGGCTTCTGGAAGGCCTTGCGCCCGGAGATCAGCCCCATGCCGCCGGCGCGCTTGTTGATCACCGCCGTGCGCACCGCCTGGTGGAGGTCGTTCTGCCCCGAGGGGCCGCCGGAGTTGATCAGCCCCGCGCGCCCCATGTAGCAGCAGGCCACCTGGTAGCGCACGAGGTCGATGGGGTGGTCGGAGGTGAGGGCCTCGTAGACCTTGGGGTGGGTCTTGCCGAAGCCGAGGGCGGTGTAGCCGCCGTTGTTCTCGGCCTGCTTCTGCTTGACGATGTCGGCCTCGATGGTCACGCCCAGGTGGTTGGCCTGGCCGGTGAGGTCGGCGGCGACGTGGTAGTCCGTGCCCTCGTGCTTGAAGGCGGGGTTGCGGAGATAGGCCCAGAGGACGGTGGCCATGCCCAGCTCGTGGGCGCGGGCGAAGGCCTCGCTGATCTCCAGGATCTGCCGGCGCGACTCCTCGGAGCCGAAGTAGATGGTGGCCCCCACCGCCACCGCGCCCATCTCGAAGGCCTGCTCCACCTGCGCGAACAGCGTCTGGTCGTGGATGTTGGGGTAGGTGAGCAGCTCGTTGTGATTGAGCTTGACGATGAAGGGGATGCGGTGGGCGTAGCGGCGCGCCACCGCGCCCAGCACCCCCAGGGTCGAGGCCACCGCGTTGCAGCCGCCCTCGATGGCCAGGCGCACGATGTTCTCGGGGTCGAAGTAGATGGGATTGGGGGCGAAGGAGGCCCCGGCCGAGTGCTCCACGCCCTGGTCCACGGGCAGGATCGAGAGATAGCCGGTGCCGGCGAGCCTCCCGGTGTCGAACAGCGTCTGCAGGCTGCGCATCACCGCCGGGCTGCGGTCGCTCTGCGCCACCACGCGGTCGACGAAGTCGGGGCCCGGCAGGTGCAGCCGCTCCTTGGGGATGGTGGTGCAGCGGTGGGTCAGGAGATCCTCGGCCTCCGGGCCGAGCAGGGCCTCGATGGTGTTCATGGCGCACCTCCCTGACGGGGACGGGTCGGGATCCGCGGAGGCGTCCACGATAGACAATTCGCCGGGAGGGGACAACGTGGTTGCAATCTCCGTGGCTTGGTCTTTACACTGATTCCGCGGCCCGCCGTCGGGCTGCAGTCCTCCGGAGGGGCGGTGGACCGCCGGGTCCGCCAGGAGGGCGCAACGATCGCGTCGTTACGCTTCTGCCACCCTTCAGGGAGGACCACGATGATGCGCATGCCTGTCCTGACCGCCGCCGTGACCGCGGCTCTCGCGGGCGGCCTCGCCGCTGCACCGGCATCGGCCATCGAGGCCAAGATCTCCGGGCACGTGGCCCGGGCCCTCATGTTCGTCGACGACGGCGACCGCTCCGACAGCTTCTTCGTCGATCCGGAGACCAGCAACACCCGCTTCCGCTTCGTCGGCGCCGGTGACATCGGCGGCGGCATGAAGGCGGGGATCAATTGGGAGGTGGAGATGGTCTCCAACAACTCGAGCAAGGTCTCGTTCGCCGAGCGCAACACCGGCGGCCTGGACCTCAACGAGCGCCATCTCGACGTCTTCCTCCAGGGCGCCTTCGGCAAGGTGAGCCTGGGTCAGGGCGACGGCGCCGCCAACGGCGGGGTCGAGGTGGATCTGTCGGGCACCAGCATCGTCAACTATGCGGGGGTGACCGACATCGGCGCCAGTATCAGGTTCCAGGACGGAGGAACCGCAGGGCCCAAGATCGGCGAGGTGATCGATCAGTTCGATTTCGAGAGCCGCTACGACCGCGTGCGCTACGACACGCCCCCGCTCGGCCCGTTCGGGCTCGCGGTCAGCTTCGGCAGCAAGGGGGGCGATGGGGACGACGTCATCGAGGTGGCGGGGCGCTATGCCGGCGAGCTCGGCGGCGGCGGGCGCCTGGCGGCGGCGGTGGGCTTCTCCACGAGGGATACCAAGGACAAGGGCGACGTGGAGACCAGCGGCGGCTCCATCTCGTGGCTGCACCCGAGCGGCTTCAACGTCACCGCCGCGCTTTCCCACCGTGAGGACGACGACATGCTGGATGCCGACTACTGGTACCTGAAGCTGGGCTACCGGCAGGGCCGCCACGCGGTGTCGGTGGACTTCGCGAGCGCCGAGGACGAGGCGCAGCAAGGCGATGACGCCGACATGGTGGGGATCGGCTACGTCTTCAAGCCGATCGCGAGCGTGGAGCTCTTCGCCGGGGTCAAGGTGCACAGCCTCGATCGGTCCGGCGCGAACTTCGACGACATCACCATCGCCACGCTGGGCAGCCGGGTGAAGTTCTGACCCATCGCGGGGGCGCACCGCGGGGGTGCGCCCCCCTGAGGAGTTCCGATGCGCTGGCCGATCCCGATTCTGGTGCTGCTCGTCGCCGGCTGTGCCGGCCGCCCGTTCGCCTACCGCTCGCAGAACGAGATCCCCGAGGGTCCGGGCATCCTGTCCGGGGCGTCGGGCGAGGTCGCCCTCGGGCGGTCCGACGCGGCGGCGGCTCCCAAGGCGGCGCAGGATGCCGCGCAGGCTGCGACGGCGCAGGGGGAGGACGATCTGGAGACCTTCCGTGCCTGGCGCGCCTACATGCGCTGGCGCGAGGCCAACGAGGGCACCGAGGCCTGGCGCGAGTTCCAGGAATGGCGCGCCTGGCAGGCCTGGAAGCGCCGCCAGCAACGCTGAGACCGCGCCGCCGCCGGCGGCACGGCGCCGGGGCGACGCGGTCCCGCCGCGGCTTCAGTCGCGCACCACCAGCACCGAGCAGCGGGCGTGGCGCACCACCTTCTCGGCGGTGGAGCCGAGGAGGAAGCCCTCCATGGTGCCCATGTGGCGGCTGGGGATGACGATGAGGTCGATGCGGTGGCGGCCGGCCTCCTCGAGGATCTGCTCGTAGGGGCGGCCCTCGCGCACCACCGCGGTGACCGCGACCCCCTCCGGCACGTGCCGGCGCACGAAGTCGGCGAGCTGCTGCTCGGTCTCGCGCACGGCCGCCGCGCGCGCCTCCGGCGGGAAGAAGGAGGCCACCACCGGCAGGCCGTAGTCGGGCAGCACCTCCAGCACGTAGAGATGGGCTCCGTCGCGGCGCGCATACTCCAGCGCCGCCTCCAGGGCGCGCGGGCTGTGCGGCCCCTCGGTCAGGTTCACCGGCAGGAGGATGTTGCGGAACATGTCGCCCTCCCTCAGGGTGAGGCGGCCTGCGCCGCCGTGCGCCGGCGGTGGCGCGCCTTCTGGTGGAGATAGAGCAGCCCGTAGAGGAGCAGGGTCGCGGCCTGCACCGCCTCGTCCGGGACGGGGACCAGCTCCTCGTAGAGGCCGGGCCGGAAGAGGGCGATGGCGATGGCGAGCAGCAGCAGCCGCTCGGGCCAGGAGCAGCGGTCGCCGGACCAGCCCTGCATGAACGAGGCGAAGGCGAACATGGCGGCGAGCGAGGCGACGAAGACGAAGGCGATCTTGAGGGCGTTGGTCTCCCAGATGATGCCGCCGTCCGGGGTCGCCCCCGCGATCATGAGGAGATCCAGGTTGAAGATGAAGACGAAGGGCAGGATCGCGGTGCGCAGATCGTAGGTGAAGCCCTGGATGCCGGTGCGGATGGGGTCGGCGCGGGCGATGGCCGCAGCGGCGTAGGCCGCCAGCCCCACCGGCGGCGTGTCGTCGGCGAGGATGCCGAAGTAGAAGACGAAGAGGTGCGCGGCGATGAGGGGGAAGACGAGCCCGGCGTCGGCGCCGAGATGGACGATGACGGGGGCGGTCAGGGTCGCCATGATGATGTAGTTGGCGGTGGTGGGCAGCCCCATGCCGAGGACGATGCTGGTCAGCGCCGTCAGGATCAGCATCAGGTAGACGTTGCCCAGCGAGATCACCTCGATCACGGTGACGAAGCGGCCCACGAGCCCGGTGATGGTCACCACGCCGACGATGATCCCCGCGGCGGCCGTCGCCACGCCCACCGCGATCATGTTGCGGGCGCCGGCGATGAGCCCGTCCCAGATGTCGCGAAGCCCCTGAAGGAGGGCGCGGCCCAGGACGGCGCCGAGCCGCGTCTCGGGATCCAGGGTCCCGGCGCGGCGGCGTGCGCCGAGGGCGAGGTAGGCCATGATGGGCCGCTGCACCAGCATGATCACCACCAGGGCCTCGATGGCGAGCAGCGCCGACTGGATCGCCGAGCGCCGCAGCACCACGAGGAAGAGGATCAGGATCGCCAGCGGGATGACGTAGTGCAGCCCGCGCAGCACCGTCTTCAGGAAGGGCGGCAGCTCGCTGCGCGGCAGGGCCTGGATGCCGAGCTTCACGGCCTCGAGGTGGACCACGTAGAAGAGCGCCATGTAGGAGATGACGGCGGGGAAGAAGGCGGCGCGGACTACGTCGAGATAAGGGATCCCGAGGATCTCGGCCATGATGAAGGCCGCGGCACCCATGATGGGCGGCATGAGCTGGCCGTTGGTGGAGGCCGCCACCTCCACCGCGCCGGCCTTGTAGGCGGGCAGGCCCACCTTCTTCATGAGGGGGATGGTGAAGGTGCCGGTGGTGACGGTGTTGGCGATGGACGAGCCCGAGACCAGCCCGGTCAGGCCCGAGGCCACCACGCAGGCCTTGGCGGGGCCGCCGCGCAGGCCGCCGAGGCCGGCGAAGGCGACGTCGATGAAGTACTTGCCTGCGCCCGCCTTGTCCAGGAGCGCGCCGAAGAGGACGAAGAGGAAGACGAAGCTGGTGGAGACCCCCAGCGGCACCCCGAAGATGCCGGTGTCGGAGAGGTACATGTCGTTGATGACGAACTCCAGCGGGATGCCCCGGTGGCGCAGGATCTCCGGCATGTAGGGGCCGGCGAAGGTGTAGACGAGGAAGATCAGGCACAGCGTCGGCAGGGCCGGCCCCAGCGCCCGGCGCGCCGCCTCCAGCAGGAAGACGATCATGACCACGCCCATCCAGACGTCGAGCCGGGTGGGCAGGCCCGAGCGCATGACGATGCCCTCGTAGTCCCACCAGATGTAGAGGGCGGCGCCGGCGGCGACGGCGGCGAAGACGAAGTCGTAGACCGGCACGTACTCGCGGTGCGGGCGGGTGCCGAGCCGCGGGAAGAGGCGCTGCAGTCCGCGCAGCCAGAAGGGCGGGCGGCGGTGCTTGTAGAGCGGGTAGGCGAGGTAGACCAGGGCGATGGCGAAGGCGAGGTGCCAGGCCCGCGCGATGATGGCGTTGATGGGCCGGAACGCGATGTAGAGCTGGAAGCCGGACCACGCCAGGCACAGCAGCGTGATCAGGGCGGTGGTGAAGCGGCTCGCCGGCTCGCGCGGGCCGGTCTCCACCTCGGCGGCGATGCGTCGCGCCTCGGCCTCGGCCTCTGCGTCCACGACGTGCTTCTCGATCTCGGACATGGGCGGGTCACGCGGCGGGCGCCGCCCGCGCGGGCGGCGCGAGGAGTGGACGGCAAAGGAGAAGGGGGCGCCCGCGCCCCCTTCTCCGCTGCCTTACTCGGCGAGCGTCTTGGGGATCCTGAAGCCGCGCTCGCGGTAGTAGCGCAGCGCCCCCGGATGGAAGGGGGCCGACAGACCGCCGAGCATCTCCTCGGGCTGGAGGTGGCGGAAGGCGGCGTGGGCCCCGCGCAGCTCGTCCAGGTGCTCGAAGACGATCTTGACCACGTCGTAGACCATCTGCTCCGAGGCCTTGGCGCTGGTGACCACGGTGGCCTTGACGGCGTAGGTCTCCACGTCCTCGTCCACGCCGCGGTAGGTGCCGGCGGGGATCTTGGTCATGACGTAGTAGGGGCGCTCGGCGACGAAGCGCTTGATGGCCGGCGAGTTGATGGGGATGATGCGGATGTCGGTGGAGTTGGCCGGCTCCTCGATGGCCGCGCTCGGGTTGCCCACGGTGTAGAAGAAGGCGTCGATCTTGCGGTCGACGAGGGCGCGCGAGGCGTCATGCTGCTGCAGGCCCTCGGCCTGGATGTCCTTGTCGACGTCGATGCCGTAGAGGCGCAGCACGTCCATGGCGTTGCCCCGCTGGCCCGAGCCGGGGTTGCCGATGTTGACCCGCTTGCCCTTGAGGTCGGTCACCGAGCGGATGCCCGTGTCCTTGCGCGTGACCAGCAGCACCGTCTCCGGGTGCACGCTGAAGACGCTGCGCAGGTCCTTGACCGGCTTGCCCTCCCAGTCGGCGTTGCCGGTGTAGGCCTGCCAGTTGCGGTCGGACTGGGCGACGCCGAAGTCGAGCAGCCCGCGGTTGACGGCGTTGATGTTGAACACCGAGCCGAGGGCCGGCCGGCCGACGCAGTTGTACTTGCCGTCCGAGTACTTGTTGACCAGGCTGCAGACCTGGAGCGCGACCTGGTAGTAGACGCCGGTGACGGAACCGCCGCCGATGAGCAGGTCCTGCGCGGCGCGTGCCGGGGTGGCGGCGAAGGCCGCCGCAAGCGCCAGGGCGCCGAGGGTGCGGACGGGGATGCGCATGGTGATCCTCCTGTTGTCGTTGTCCTCATGGGCGTGCGGGGCCGCCCCGCGCGCCGTCGCCGCATTATAGCCTAGCGCGCCGCCCCCCCTTTTCCAGTCGGACGGGTCAGTCCGCGGTCCAATCCACCACGCGCTGCACCGCCGCGAGCACCCGGCCGCAGTAGGTCTCGAGGAAGTCGTCGTCGAGCTCCTGGTGGGGCGGGACCGCCTCGGCCGCGACCAGGGCGCGGGCCCCGTCGAAGTCGACGAAGGCCAGCCGTGCCGTGAGTTCCGCCGCGGGCCGGCCGAAGTCGGTGCCGGGAAGGATCGCGACCCCGGTCTCCTCCAGCAGCCGGTCGCAGAGCTCGCCCGAGGCGGTGATGCCGCGGCGGGCGAGGCGCTCGCGCAGGGGGCAGAAGTCCGGGAAGAGGTAGAAGCCGCCCTCGGGGGCGGCGCAGTCGATGCCCGCCGCGGTCAGCATCCCGTGCAGCCGCTGGGCCAGCGCGCGCAGGATGCGGCGCGAGTTGTGCAGGTAGCGCTCGATCTCGAGGCCGCCCTGGTAGGCGCGGATGGCCGCGTACTGGATCGGCGCGCTGGTGGAGGTGTAGGTCTCGCTCGCCACCGCGGCCATGGCGTCGAGCAGCCAGCGCAGGCTGGGCGGGAAGGTGAAGGTGCCGAGGCGCCAGCCGCCCGCGCCGGCCCACTTGCTGAGCCCCGCGCTGATGATGGTGCCCTCGGGGTAGAAGCGGGCGATGGAGGCGTGGCGGCCGTGGAAGTGGAGCTCGCCGTAGATCTCGTCGGAGATCAGGATGACGCGGTAGCGGCGCGCCACCTCCGCCAGCGCCTCGAGCTCGTCGGGTCCGTAGGTGGTGCCGGCCGGGTTGTTGGGGTAGTTGAGGATCAGGATGCGCGGGCGCGTGGGATCCGGGCGGCACAGGCGGTCCAGCGCCTCCGGCGTGATGCGCCAGCCGTCCTCGGCCCGGGTCGGCACCCAGCGCACGTGGCGGCCGATGATGGCGGCCTGGGGCGCATAGGAGACCCAGCTCGGGGTGGGGATGACGAGGTCGCCGTAGTAGACGAGCTGGACCAGGAACATCAGCTCCTTGCTGCCGGGGCCGATGAGGACGTCGGCGCCGCTGTACTCGACCCCCTCCTGGCGGCGGTGGTACTGGGCCACCGCCTCGCGCAGCTCCCGCAGCCCCTTCACGGGCAGGTAGGCCTTCTGGTGGGCCTGCGCCTTGAGCTCGTCCACCACCGGCTGCGGCACCGGGAAGGGCGACTGGCCGAGGCCGAGGCGGAAGACGTCGCGTCCTTCGTGGGCGAGCTGGGCGCAGCGCTCGTTGATGGCGAGCGTCGCCGAGGGGCCGAGGCCGCGCACGTTGAGGTTGAGGTGGATGGCGGGCACGTAGCGGTCGTCGAGGTTCATGCCGCTTCTCCGGCGGGGGTGGGTGAGGCGGGGGCCGGCGCGACGGGCGCGGGGCCGCTCCCGGGACGGGACCGGCGCGGGGGGCTTGATCTTGCCCCGGTCATGGGTGGCCGGGCCGGGATCGGGCGGTGCGGGCGGCGGGGACCGCCGCCCGCGGGTTGTTGGCGCTCCGTAGGGGATTCGAACCCCTGTTACCGGCGTGAGAGGCCGGCGTCCTGACCCCTAGACGAACGGAGCGTTCTGCTTGCACGCTCTGCTGCCGACGGTGTGCGGGCAACAAGAAAGCCTTCCGGCCTGTACGGCGCGAAAGGCGGGGCGTATTATACGCGCGCGTTTCGTCCTTGCACACCCCCCTCGCACGAAGCGGGAGGCGCCCCGGCGGCGGGGCGCTCGAAGGCCCCATGGAGAGTCCGGCACTGACGCGACAACCGATCATCGTCCCGCGCCCGGAGCACAACATCTCCCGCGCGAGCATCAGCGACAACGCCCTCAAGGTCCTCTACCGCCTGCGCAAGGCCGGCCACGAGGCCTATCTGGTGGGCGGCAGCGTGCGCGACCTCCTGCTCGGGCGCGAGCCCAAGGACTTCGACGTCGCCACCGACGCCCGGCCCGAGCGGGTGCGCGAGATCTTCCGCAACTGCCGCCTCATCGGACGGCGCTTCCGCCTCGCCCACGTCCACTTCAAGGGCGAGATCGTGGAGGTGGCGACGTTCCGGGCGCTGCACGACGGCGAGGGCGAGCGCGAGGTGGTCGACGGCATCATCGTCGCCGACAACCTCTACGGCACCCTCGAGGAGGACGCCTTCCGGCGCGACTTCACCGTCAACGCCCTCTACTACAACATCGACGACTTCTCGGTGGTGGACTACGTCGGCGGCATGGCCGACCTGCGCGCCGGGGTGCTGCGGCTCATCGGCGAGCCCGAGCGGCGCTACCGCGAGGACCCGGTGCGGATGCTGCGGGCGGCGCGCTTTGCCGCCAAGCTGGGCTTCCGCATCGACCCGGACACCGCCGGGCCCATCCTGCGGCTCGCGCCGCTGCTGCGCGAGGTGCCGCCGGCGCGGCTGTTCGAGGAGGTGCTCAAGCTCTTCCTCGGCGGGTACGGACTCGAGAGCTTCGAGCGGATGCGCGCGCTCGGGCTCTTCGGCGAGCTCTTTCCGGAGGTGGAGGCGCTGCTCGCCGAGGAGGAGGCGGGCTACCCGCGGACCTTCCTCGCCCACGCCCTGGCCAACACCGACGAGCGCGTGGGCGAGGGCCGACCGGTGACGCCGGCCTTCCTCCTCGCCTGCCTGCTGTGGGAGCCGGTGCGCCGCCAGGCCGCGATCCACCGCGCCGCCGGCATGGCCGAGACCGAGTCGCTGCACGCCGCCGCCGAGGACGTCATCGCCCGCTGCCAGGCGCGGGTGGCCATCCCGCGCCGCTTCGCCACGCCGATGCGCGAGATCTGGACCCTGCAGCCGCGGTTCGCGCGCCGAAGCGGCCGCCGCCCGCAGCGCTTCCTGACCCATCCGCGCTTCCGTGCCGCCTACGACTTCCTGCTTCTGCGCGCCCGCGGCGGCGAGGACGTCGAGGAGCTGGCGCAGTGGTGGACCCGCTTCCAGGAGGCCGACCGCGACGGGCAGCAACGCATGATGGAGGGCCGCGCCGCGGGCGGGCGGCGCAGGCGCCGTCGGCGGCGGCGCAAGACGGCGGAGTGAGGGCGGCCGCGCCGGTGCCCTGCGCCGTCGCCCTCGGCGCCAACCTGGGCGATGCGGCGGCGACCCTGCGCGCGGCGGTGGCGGCGCTCGCGGCCCTGCCCGGGACGCGGCTCCTCGCCTGCTCGGCCCTCTACCGCACGGCGCCGGTGGGCCCGCCGGGGCAGCCCGACTACCTCAACGCGGCCGCCCTCCTCGCCACCGGGCTCGACCCCGAGGGGCTGCTGGACGCGCTCCAGGCCATCGAGCGCGCCCACGGACGGCGGCGCGACGGTTCGCGCTGGGGGCCGCGCACCTTGGACCTCGATCTGCTAACCTACGGCGGCCTGCGCTACCGCAGCCGGCGGCTCGAGGTGCCCCATCCGCGCATCGCCGAGCGGCCCTTCGTGCTGGTGCCGCTGGCCGAGATCGCCCCCGGGCTCGAGATCCCGGGGGTCGGCCGGGTGGAGGCACTGCGGCGCCGCGGCGGCGAGGCGGGCATCCTGGAGCGCATCGGGGGGCAGGGGGCGTGAGCGGCGCCGGCGGGCGCTACATCGTCGTCGAGGGGCCGATCGGGGTAGGCAAGACGAGCCTGGCGCGCAGGCTCGCGGCGAGCCTCGGCGCCGAGCTGCTGCTGGAGGCGGCTGAGGAGAACCCGTTCCTCGAGCGCTTCTACCGCGACCCGCGCGGGGCGGCCCTGCCGACCCAGCTCGCCTTCCTGATCCAGCGCGTGCAGCAGCTCGAGGCCCTGCGCCAGGGCGACCTCTTCCGCGGCGATCTCGTCGCCGACTATCTCCTCGCCAAGGACCGCCTCTTCGCCGAGGTCACCCTGGACGCCGACGAGCTGCGCCTCTACGAGGCCTTCCACCGGCGGCTCGCGCCCAACCCGCCGCCGCCGGACCTCGTGATCTACCTCCAGGCCCCGGTGGGCGTGCTGCTGGCGCGCATCGCCCGACGCGGCCGGCCGTGGGAGCGCGGCATCGAGGCCGGGTACCTGGAGCGGCTGGCGGAGGCCTACACCCGCTTCTTCCACCACTACGACGAGGCGCCGCTACTCATCGTCAACGCCGCCGAGATCGATCTCGTCGACAGCGAGGCCGACTACGAGGCCCTGCTGCGGCACGTGCGCGCCACCCGCCACGGGCGCCACTATCTCAACCCGGCGCCCATGGGCCTGTGAGCGGGGCGGGTCGGGGCGGCTGCTGCGCTGCGATATAATCGCCGCCTTTCCACAGCGGGGGCATCCCATGACGGGGTCGGACGCCGACAAGCCGGTGACGGTGGCGCGCCTGCGGCGGATGAAGGAGGCCGGCGAGCGCATCGCCGCCCTCACCGCCTACGACGCCAGCTTCTGCGCCCTCCTGGAGGAGGGCGGCGTCGAGGTGATCCTCGTCGGCGACTCGCTGGGCATGGTGGTGCAGGGCCATGACACCACGGTCCCGGTCACCGTCGAGCAGATGGTCTACCACACCGCCTGCGTCGCCCGCGCCCGGCGTCGGGCGCTGCTCGTCGCGGACCTGCCCTTCCTCAGCTACACCACGCCGGAGCAGGCCCTGGCCAGCAGCGCCCGGCTGATGCAGGAGGGGGGCGCGCAGATGGTCAAGCTCGAGGGCGGGGCGACGCAGCTCGCCACCGTCGAGGCCCTGGCCGCCCGCGGCGTGCCGGTCTGCGCCCACCTGGGCCTGCAGCCGCAGTCGGTGCACAAGCTGGGGGGCTTCCGCGTGCAGGGGCGCGACGCCGAGGCGGCGCGGCGGATGCTCGCCGATGCCCGCGCCCTGGAGGCGGCGGGCGCCGATCTGCTGATCCTCGAGTGCGTGCCGCGCGCGCTCGCGGCCGACATCGCCGCGGCGCTCGCCATCCCCGTGATCGGCATCGGCGCGGGGCCGCGCTGCGACGGCCAGATCCTGGTCAGCTACGACATGCTCGGGATCTACCGCGGGCGCCGCCCGCGCTTCTCGCGCAACTTCGCCGAGGGGTCGGCGGACCTGCTGGCGGCGGTGCGGGCCTACGTCGCCGCGGTCAAGGACGGCAGCTTCCCGGGGCCCGAGCACGGCTTCGACTGAGACGGGGGATGGCCATGACCGAGCTCGTGCACACCCGGCAGGCGGTGGCGGCGCAGGTCGCCGCCTGGCGCGCCGAGGGCCTCGAGGTCGGCTTCGTGCCCACCATGGGCAACCTCCACGAGGGCCACCTGCGGCTCGTGGATCGGGCCCTGGAGATGGCGCCGCGGGTGGTGGTGAGCGTCTTCGTCAACCCCATGCAGTTCGGCCCCGGCGAGGACTACGAGCGCTATCCGCGCACCCTCGAGGCCGACCTCGCGCTGCTCGAGGCGCGCGGCGCCCACCTGCTGTTCGCGCCCGAGGTGGCGGAGATCTACCCCCGCCCCATGGAGGAGACGACGCGGGTGGAGGTGCCGGGGCTGTCCGACATCCTCTGCGGGGCCTTCCGGCCCGGCCACTTCGTCGGCGTGGCCACGGTGGTGGCCAAGCTGCTGCACATCGTGCGCCCCGACGTCGCCGTCTTCGGCCGCAAGGATTACCAGCAGCTCGTCATCATCCGCCGCATGGTGGAGGACCTTTGCATCCCGGTGCGGATCGAAGGCGTGGACACCGTGCGCGAGCCCGACGGGCTCGCCATGAGCTCGCGCAACGCCTATCTGACGGCGGACGAGCGCGTCCGTGCCCCCGAGCTGCATGGGGCGCTCGCGGAGGCGGCGGCGCGGCTGCGCGCCGGCGAGGACGACTTCGCCGCCGTCGAGGCCGCGGGGCGGGCGCGCCTGGAGGCGGCGGGGATGCGGCCGGACTACTTCGCCGTGCGCCGCGCGGCGGATCTCGCCGAGCCGGCCCCCGGCGAGCGGGCGCTGGTGGTGCTCGCCGCCGCCCGTCTCGGCTCGGCGCGCCTCATCGACAACGTGGTGGTGGAACGCTAGGGGAGGAGCGGCGGATGCGGCTCACCATGCTCAAGGCCAAGCTGCACAAGGTCACCGTGACCCACGCCGAGCTCGAGTACGAGGGCTCCTGCGCCATCGACGGCGCGCTGCTGGATGCCTCCGGCATCCGCGAGTTCGAGCAGGTGCACATCTACAACCTCGCCAACGGCGAGCGCTTCACCACCTACGCCATCCGCGCCGAGGAGGGCTCGGGGGTGATCTCGATGAACGGCGCCGCGGCACGCAAGGCCGCGCCCGGCGACCGCGTCATCATCTGCGCCTACGCCGTCCTCGACGAGGCCGAGCTCGAGGGCTTCGAGCCGGTGCTGCTCTACTTCGACGGCGCCAACCGCATCGTCCGCCGCGCAGGCTCCATCCCCAAGCAGGCCGCCTGAGGGCGCCCGGCGGCTCAGGCCGCGCCCCGCCTCGACAGGGCGAGGCAGTCCTCGCGCCAGCGGCAGCCGAGCTGGTCGCACTCGCCGTCGTAGGCGGTGGCGAAGCAGTCGAAGTTGCCCTCCGCGCGCTGGATGGTCCGGACCAGCTCCACCTTGCGGAGGCGGCCGGGGTGGACGCCCTTCTCCCGGGCGATGAGGCGGATCTCCTTCATGTTCATAGGCGACGCTCCGGGGCGCGGTGATGCCCGCGCCGTCGACAGGGGATTGCGGTGTCAGGTTAGCACGGCGGCGTCGCGGTCGGCGACAGCGGCGCGATAGACCGCGAGGTACTGCCGCGCGCTCTCGGGCCAGCCGAAGTCGAGGCCCATGCCGGTGTCCTGGAGCCGCCGCCAGGCGCGCCGGTCGCGGTACAGGTCGAGGGCGCGGCCGAGGGCCTCGGCCAGCGCCCAGGGCTCGGCCTGGTCGAAGACGAAGCCGGTGGCGAGCCCCGCGCGCAGGTGGTGGGGGAGGGCGTCGATGACGGTGTCGGCAAGCCCCCCCGTGCGGCGCACCACCGGGAGCGTGCCGTAGCGCAGGCTGTAGAGCTGCGACAGGCCGCAGGGCTCGAAGCGCGAGGGCATGGCGAAGAGGTCGGCGCCGGCCTCCATGCGATGGGCCAGGGCCTCGTCGTAGCCGATGCGCGCCGCCATGCGCCCGGGATGGGCCGCGGCGGCGTCGCGCACCGCCCGCTCCAGGGCGGGGTCGCCGGTGCCCAGCACCGCAAGCTGGAAGCGCCGGCGCGGCCAGAGCGCGGCCGCGGCGTCGACGAGCAGATCGACCCCCTTCTGCGCCACGAGGCGGCCGACGTGGACCACCAAGGGCGCCGCGGGATCCGGCTCGAGGCCCAGCTCCGCCTGGAGGGCGGCCTTGCAGGCGGCCTTGCCCTGCAGCCGGCCGGGCCCGTAGCGGCAGGGCAGGTGGGGGTCGTGGCGGGGATCCCAGAGCGCGTAGTCGACCCCGTTGAGGATCCCGTGCAGCCGCTCCGAGCGCGCCCGCAGCAGGCCGTCGAGGCCCTCGCCGTGGGTCGGGGTGCGGATCTCGCGGGCGTAGGTGGGGCTGACCGTGGTGATGCGGTCGGCGAACGCGAGCCCGCCCTTGATGAAGGCCATGGCGCCCCAGAACTCCAGCGCCTCGGGATGCCACCAGGCCGCGGGCAGGCCGAGGGCGTCGAAGACCTCGCGCCCGTAGATCCCGCGGTAGGCGAGGTTGTGGATGGTGAAGACGGTGGCGGGGCGGTCCCGCTCGGCGGCGAGAAGGGCGGGGGCGAGGGCGGTCTGCCAGTCGTGGGCGTGAAGGACGTCGGCGCGCCAGCCGAGGCCGCAGCGGTCGAGGGCGATCTCCGCCGCGGCGCGGGCAAGCAGCGCGAAGCGCTGCGGGTTGTCGGGCCAGTCGTGGCCGCCGGGGGCGGTGTAGGGGTGGCCCTCGCGGCGGAAGGCGGGGGCGTCCAGGAGCCAGAGCGGGACCGAGGTGCCGGGCAGGCGGCCGGCGAGGAGCACCGCCTCGCCCAGCGGCGGCAGCGTCAGGCGCGCCGCCGGGCGCAGCCGCCCGGCCCGCGCGCGGGCCTCCGGGTAGGCGGGCAGCAGCAGGCGCACGTCCTGGCGCAGCCGCCGCAGGGCCGGGGGCAGGGCGCCGGCGACGTCGCCGAGACCGCCGGTCTTGACGAGGGGCACCGCCTCGCTGGCAACGAACAGGACGCGCATCCGGTCTCCCCTTCCGTGAGCAGGTGCGGGCACGGGCCGGACTATACTGGTCCGTCCGGCGTGGGAGAAGCGCGAGAGAGGGGGGAGCGAACGGTGCGGATCGCGATCGCGGGACTCGGCCGCATGGGCGGCAACATGGCGCGGCGGCTGCGCCGCGCGGGCATCGGGGTGGTGGGCTGGAACCGCACCCGGGCGGTGACCGACGCCCTCGCGGCGGAGTGCGGGGTGGAGCCTGCGGCGAGCCTCGCCGAGGCGGTGCGGCGGCTGCGCGCCCCGCGCGTGCTGTGGCTGATGCTGCCCGCCGGGGGGGCCACCGAGCAGGCCTTCGGCGAGGCCTTGGGGCTGCTCGAGGCCGGCGACGTCCTCGTGGACGGGGCCAACAGCGACTACCGCGACAGCCAGCGCCGCGCGCAGGAGGCGGCGGCGCGCGACATCCGCTTCGTCGACTGCGGCACCTCGGGCGGGATCTGGGGCCTGGAGGCGGGCTACTGCCTGATGCTGGGCGGCGAGGCCGAGGCGGTGCAGATCCTGCGCCCGGTCCTGGACGCCCTCGCCCCGCCGAAGGGCTGGGCCCACGTGGGGCCGGCCGGCGCCGGGCACTACGTGAAGATGATCCACAACGGGATCGAGTACGGGATGATGCAGGCGCTGGCCGAGGGGCTGGCGCTGCTGCGCGCCAAGGAGACCTTCGGCATCGATCTTGCCCAGGTGGCGGAGCTGTGGCGTCACGGCTCGGTGGTGCGCAGCTGGCTGCTCGATCTCACCGCGGAGGCGCTCGCGCGCGACCCGGACCTGCGCGGGGTGGCGCCGTGGGTGGAGGATTCGGGCGAGGGGCGCTGGACCGTGCGCGAGGCGGTGGATCTCGCGGTGCCGGCGCCGGTGATCACCCTCTCGCTCATGGCGCGCTTCCAGAGCCGCGACGAGGACGGCTTCGCGGCGCGGGCCCTGGCGGCGATGCGCAACGCCTTCGGTGGCCACCGCATCCGCGCCGCGGAGGCGCCGCGATGAGGGGCGGCGGGCGCTGCACCTTCGTCATCTTCGGCGCGAGCGGCAACCTCTCGCGCACCAAGCTCATGCCGGCGCTCTACCACCTGGACGCCGACGGGCGGCTGCCCCCGGGCGTGGACATCGTGGGCATCGGGCGGCGGGACTGGGACGAGGGGCGCTTCCGCGAGGAGGTGCGCGGCTGGATCGAGGGGCGCGTCCGCGGCGGCCTCGACGAGGCGGCGTGGGGGCGCTTCGCGCAGCGGCTCGGCTTCCAGCGCGGGGATCTCGCCGACGCCGCCCTCTACGAGGCCCTGGGGCGGCGCCTCGGGGACGGCGGGACGCCGGCGAGCGCGGTCTTCTACCTCGCCATCCGCCCGGCGGAGTTCGCGGTGGTGGCCGAGCGGCTGGCGGCGGCGGGGCTCAACCGGGCCGAGGGCGGGTGGCGGCGCCTGGTGGTGGAGAAGCCCTTCGGCTACGACCTCGACAGCGCCCGCCGGCTGGAGGCGAGGCTGCACCGCGCCTTCGACGAGGAGCAGATCTTCCGCATCGACCACTACCTCGGCAAGGGCACGGTGCAGAACATCCTCGTGCTGCGCTTCGCCAACCTGCTCTTCGAGCCGCTCTGGAACCGCAACCACATCGACCACGTGCAGATCACCCACGCCGAGGCGCGCGGCCTCGAGGGGCGGGCCGAGTACTACGACGGTGCGGGCGCACTGCGCGACATGGTGCAGAGCCACCTGCTGCAGGTGCTCACCCTGGTGGCCATGGAGCCGCCGGCGAGTCTCGACGCCGAGGCCCTGCGCGACGAGAAGGTGAAGGTGCTGCGCTCGATCCGGCCGATCCCGCGCCGCGCCGTCCACGCCCACGCCTTCCGCGCCCAGTACGCCGCGGGCCGGATCGGGGACGAGCGGGTGCCGGGCTACGTGGAGGAGCCGGGCGTGCCGCGCGACAGCACCACCGAGACCTTCTGCGCCCTCAAGCTCTACATCGACAACTGGCGCTGGCGCGGTGTGCCCTTCTACATCCGCACCGGCAAGCGCATGGCGCGCGACAGCTCGCTGGTGGCGGTGCGCTTCCGCCACGTGCCGCAGCAGCTCTTCCGCGAGACCCCGCTGGAGCGGGTCGCGCCCAACTGGATCGTGATCGGGATGCAGCCGCAGGAATGCCTGCGCGTGGAGCTGCAGGTCAAGCAGCCGGGGCTGGAACTGCGCACGCAGCCGAGCATGCTCGACGCGAGCTACTGCGGCATGCCGGCGCCGCCTCTGGACGCCTATGAGGCGCTGCTGCTGGACGTGCTCGAGGGCGACCGCTCGCTGTTCCTGCGCGCCGACGAGGTGGAGTGGGCCTGGCGCGTGGTGGATCCCATCCTCCAGGTCTGGAGCACCGAGCGCGACTTCATCCACACCTACCCCGCCGGGAGCTGGGGGCCGGCGGAGGCGAGCCGGTTGTTCGAGGACGAGGATCAGGAATGGCGGCACACGCTGGATCCCACCTGAAGGGGAGGAGGGCAAGGTGAGCGAGACGCGGCTCGGCTGGCCGGAGTGGCAGGCGCTCGAGGCCCACGCGCGCGCGGTGCGGCAGCTGCACCTGCGCCGGCTCTTCGAGGAGGACCCGGGGCGCTTCGAGCGGCTCTCGTTCCGCTTCGACGACCTGCTGCTGGACCTGTCCAAGAACCTCGTCACCGACGAGACCCTGCGCCTGCTGCTGCGCCTGGCCGAGCGCGCCGACGTGCCCGGCTGGATCGCGCGCATGTTCGCGGGGGAGCGCATCAACCACACCGAGGGGCGGGCGGTGCTGCACGTGGCGCTGCGCAATCGCAGCGGGCGCCCGATCCGGGTCGACGGCGAGGACGTGATGCCCCGGGTGGAGGCGGTGCTCGCGCGCATGCGCGCCTTCAGCGAGGCGGTGCGCACCGGCGCATGGCGCGGCCACACGGGCCGGCGCATCACCGACGTGGTCAACCTGGGCATCGGCGGCTCCGACCTCGGCCCGCGCATGGTCTGCCGCGCGCTGCGCCCCTGGGGCGGGCCGCTGCGGGTGCACTTCGTGGCCAACGTGGATGGGGCCGACCTCGCCGACACCCTCGCCGGCCTCGACCCCGAGCGCACCCTCTTCATCGTCGCCTCCAAGAGCTTCACCACCCAGGAGACGCTGACCAACGCGCGCTCGGCGCGCGCCTGGCTGCTGGAGCGCCTCGCCGACGAGGCGGCGGTGGCCCGGCACTTCGTCGCCGTCTCCACCCACCGCGAGGCGGTGGCCGCCTTCGGCATCGACCCCGCCAACATGTTCGAGTTCTGGGACTGGGTCGGCGGGCGCTTCTCCCTCTGGTCGGCCATCGGCCTGCCCATCGCCCTCTACGTGGGCATGGACCGCTTCGAGGCGCTGCTCGCCGGCGCCCACGAGATGGACGAGCACTTCCGCACCGCGCCGCTGGGGGCGAACCTCCCGGTGCTGCTGGCCCTCGTGGGCGTCTGGTACGTGGACTTCCTCGGCGCCGAGACCCAGGCCGTGCTGCCCTACGACCAGCGCCTCGAACGCCTCCCGGCCTATCTGCAGCAGGCGGAGATGGAGAGCAACGGCAAGTCGGTGGACCGCGCCGGCCGCCGCGTGGGCTGGCACACCTGCCCGGTGGTCTGGGGCGAGCCCGGCACCAACGGCCAGCACGCCTTCTTCCAGCTCCTGCACCAGGGTACGCGGCTCGTGCCGTGCGACTTCCTCCTCGCCGCCGAGGGCGGCGACCCCTACCCGGAGCATCACCGTATCCTGGTGGCCAACGCGCTCGCCCAGGCCGAGGCCCTGATGCGGGGGCGGACCGAGGCCGAGGCCCGTGCCGAGCTGGAGGCGGCAGGCCTCTCCGGCGAGGCCCTGGAGCGGCTCCTGCCGCACAAGGTCTTCCCCGGCAACCGTCCCAGCACCTTCATCCTCTACCGCCGCCTGGACCCGCGCACCCTCGGCCGCCTCATCGCCCTCTACGAGCACAAGATCTTCGTCCAGGGGGTGATCTGGGACGTCAACGCCTTCGACCAGTGGGGCGTGGAGCTCGGCAAGCAGCTCGCAAGCGCCATCCTGCCCGAGCTGGAGGGGGGCGCGACGGGGGCCCACGACGCCTCCACCGTGGGGCTCATGCAGCACTGGCGCAACCTCGTCGGCGGCTGAGGCCGGCGCCTGCGGGGCGCATCCCCTGCGTCCGCGCCGGGCAGCCCGGACGGCGGCCCGGCGGCGCGGGCGCGCAGCCCTCCCCGGGGGTGTCGGTTTTCTTTACACCCGGCCGCCCGATCCCCCGCCCGAACCGGGAAGGAAGCCGAGCAATCAACAGGGTGCATCATGCGGCACGATGGTTGCATGGGGAGGGATCGAGGTCTTCCCTGGAGGTGTGCAGAATGAGATTGCTGGCAGACGGACGCACGGGCCGCGCGCTCGGCCTTGCCGTGCTGATGCTCGGCTCGGGCGCGGCGGGGGCGGTGACGCTGACGGGGACCATCCGGGACTTCTGCGCCCCCGACATCCCGGGCACGTGCACGCGCCTTGCCGACTTCGAGGGTGCCATCACCGGCGTGGTCACGGGCATGGTGAGCCCGACCCTCAACGCCGCGGGACTTCCCGACTACGTGGGCGGCGGCGCGGGCGCCACCAACGCCGCCAACTTCGCCCGGTGGTACACGGACGCGCCGGGCTTCAACACGCCCATCCCCTATGCGCTGACGCTGACCGAGACGGCGCCCGGGAGCGGGGTCTTCAGCTTCGCCAGCAGCGCCTTCTTCCCCGTCGACGGCATGGGGTTCGGCAATCAGGGCCGGTCGCACAACTACCACTTCACCCTGCACCTGGAGGGGCAGACGAGCTTCCGGGCCGCGGACAGTTTCACCTTCACCGGCGACGACGACCTCTGGATCTACGTCGGGGGGCGGCTCGCCATCGACCTCGGCGGGGTGCACGGCGCCGCGTCGAAGACCATCACGGGAGCGGACCTGCTGGCGTTGGGGCTCGAGGAGGACACCCTGTACGACCTCGACGTCTTCTTCGCCGAACGGCACACGGTGGCCTCCAACTTCAACATCACCACCAGCTTCCGCATCGCCCCCCCGTCGAGCGTGCCGGAGCCTGTGGGCCGCGCGCCGCGCTCAGGGGCGCAGGCCGAGGGCGTAGACCGCGCGCCCGATCCACTCGTGCAGGGCGCGTCGGGTCTGCACGAGGGCGTCCGCGTTCGGAAGCAGGGCGCGCCAGCCGCGGGTGGTGGGGTCGGCGGTGGTGAAGCCCGTGGGTGAGGGGATCACCTCGAAGCCCGCCGCGCGGAAGGCCTGCACGGCCCGTGGCATGTGCCAGGCGTGGGTGACGAGGGCGATGCGGCGCACCCCCTCGGGCAGGAGCAGGGCGGCGGCGTAGCGGGCGTTGTCGAAGGTGTGGCGGCTGCGCCCGTCGGCCCAGCGCACGGCGACACCGAAGTCGCGCGCGAGCACCCGGGTCATGATCTCCGCCTCGGCGGTGCCCGTGCCGAGGGGATCGCCGCCGATCACCGCCAGCGGCAGGCCCGTCTCCCGCTGCAGCCTCGCCGCCCAGCGGAGGCGCACGAGCTCCCCGGCCCCGGAGGTGTCGCCGCCGTACTCGGGGGCGTCGGGATAGCGCGTGTAGGCGAGGACGACGATGGCCTGCGCCCCCCGCGCCCGCACCGCGGCCGCATCAAGGGCCGGATCGCGCTCCAGGGGCGCCGTGACGAGGCGCGCAAGCCACGGCGTGGCGCCGAGCCAGAGCGCGGCCAGCGCAAGCCCCACCAGGAGCCTGCGCAGGCGGCCGCGCAGGGCGAGCGCCGCGAGCGCCAGCAGCAGCGGCCCTGCGGGCGGATAGAGCAGCGTCTCGAGGGTCCGTGCGGTGAGGATGTCCATGGTCCCGGGGGCGGCCTGGGCGCCGCTCAGGGATCGGGGGCGACGCGGCGGACGAAGAGGATCTCGGGGAAGGTGCGGTCCAGGCGGCGGCTGTGGAAGTTCCGCATGAGCACGCCGGGTCCGAAGCGGATGCGCCCGTGATCGGGCAGCGCCGTACGCGGGGCGGCGAGCCAGAGCTCGCGGCCCGCCGTCTCCACCCGCAGGTAGAGGTAGCGGTTGCTGGGGATGTGCTCGAGCACGCGCCCGCGGTAGGGCAGGGCGACCGGATCGGGGATGCCCAGCAGCCCGGAGGCCTCGTCCGGGGTCGGGTGCCCGGGCGGCGGTGCGGCCGCCGAGGCGGCGGCGGCGAGGACGAGGGCTGCGGCGGACGCGCGCATCACGGGAACGATCGCAGATGCGGCACCGCGGCGCAAGGGGCGCCCCAGCGGCGGGTGGCGGAGCGCCGCGGGAGGGTCCATGATGGGGGGGGCGGTGGACGTGGTGGAGCGAGGGTGATGATGCCGGAGTATCGCAAGGTCCTCTGCGCGGTGGAGGTGGGCGAGCACGGCGAGCCCGTGGTCGCCCATGCGGCGGGGCTCGCCCTGCGCTACGGGGCGGCGCTGACGGTGCTGCACGTGGTGGAGGCGGCGAGCGGGTTCGCCGAGGCCCTGGTGGAGGAGCACATCCCCCACGAGACCCGCCGCCGGATCTGGGAGGAGGGGCTCGCGCGCATCCGCGGCGAGCTCGAGGCCATGGCCGCCCGCGTCGTCGCCCGCGACCTCGGCGGGCGCAGCCCCGCGCCGCTGGCGGCGCGGGTCGCCGAGGGGCGGCCTGCCGCCGTGATCCTCGCCCTCGCCGAGGAGACGGGCGCGGACCTCATCGTGCTCGGCAGCCACGGCCGCTCCACCCTGGGCGAGGTGCTGGTGGGCTCCACCGCCCACCGGGTGAGCCAGCGCGCGCGGGTGCCGGTGCTGCTGGTGCCGCTGCGCTGACCGCCCCGCCCCTCAGTCGAGGAGGCGGCGCAGCACGTAGGGCAGGATGCCGCCGTGGCGGTAGTAGGCCAGCTCGTCCTCGGTGTCGATGCGGCACAGGGCCTCGAAGGTGCGCGGCCTGCCCCGCCGCGGGTGCACCGTGACCTCGAGCCGCGCCCGCGGCGCGAGCCCCTGGGCGATGCCGCGGATGTCGTAGGTCTCGCTGCCGTCGAGGCCGAGGCTGCGCCGGTCGACGCCCTCCGGGAACTCCAGCGGGAGCACTCCCATGCCCACCAGGTTGGAGCGATGGATGCGCTCGAAGCTCTCGGCGATGACCGCGCGCACGCCGAGCAGCCGCGTCCCCTTGGCCGCCCAGTCCCGGGACGAGCCGGTGCCGTACTCCCGCCCCGCGATCACCACCAGCGGCACCCCCTCCTCGGCGTAGGCCATGGCGGCGTCGTAGATGGACATCTCCGCGCCGTCCGGCATGTGGCGGGTGAAGCCGCCGCGCCGTCCCGGGACCATCTCGTTCTGCAGGCGGATGTTGCCGAAGGTGCCGCGGATCATCACCTCGTGGTTGCCCCGGCGCGAGCCGAAGCTGTTGAACTCGCGCGGCTCGACGCCGTGGGCGACGAGATAGCGCCCGGCGGGGCTGTCCGGCTTGATGGCGCCTGCGGGCGAGATGTGGTCGGTGGTGACGGAGTCGCCGAGGATCGCCAGCGCCCGCGCGCCCAGGATGTCGTCCACCGGCGGCGGCTCGCGGCCGACGCCCTCGAGGAAGGGCGGGCGGCGGATGTAGGTGCTGCGCGGGTCCCAGCGGTAGAGGACCCCCTCCGGGACCTCGATGGCGCGCCACGCCTCCGGGCCGCGGAAGACGTCGGCGTAGCGGCGGCGGAAGGCCTTCGGGCCCACGTGGCGACGCACCGCCTCGGCCACCTCCGCGGCGCTCGGCCAGAGATCGCGCAGGTAGACGGGGTTGCCGGCGCGGTCCTCGCCCAGGGGCTCGCGCGCGAGATCGACCCCCATGTTGCCGGCGAGGGCGTAGGCCACCACCAGGGGCGGCGAGGCGAGGTAGTTGGCCCGCACCAGCGGGTGGATGCGGCCCTCGAAGTTGCGGTTGCCCGAGAGCACCGCGCAGGCGACGAGGTCGCCCTCCTCGATGGCGCGGGCCACGGGCTGCGGCAGCGGGCCCGAGTTGCCGATGCACGTGGTGCAGCCGAAGCCCACGACGTGGAAGCCGAGGGCCTCGAGGGGCGCCACGAGGCCGGCCGACTCGAGGTAGTCCACCACCACCTGCGAGCCCGGGGCGAGCGAGGTCTTGACCCACGGCCGCGTCGTCAGCCCGCGCTCCACCGCCTTGCGCGCCACGAGGCCCGCGGCCAGCATCACCGACGGGTTGGAGGTGTTGGTGCAGCTCGTGATGGCGGCGATGACGATGTCGCCGTCGCGCAGCCGCCAGTCCACCCCTTCCACCGCCGCCGACTTCGTCTCCGCCGCCTCCGCCTCCCCCTCGCGCATGGCGGTCAGCGCCATGCGGAACGCGGCCGCGGCGCGGCCGAGGGGCACTCGGTCCTGGGGGCGGCGCGGGCCGGCGACGGACGGCTCGATGGCGCCGAGGTCGATCTCCACCACCTCCGTGTAGTCGGCCTCGGGGCCGTCGTCCCCGCGCCACATCCCCTGGGCGCGGGCATAGGCCTCGACGAGCGCGATGCGGGCCGGGTCGCGCCCGGTGAGCTCGAGGTAGCGCACGGTCTCGGCGTCGATGGGGAAGAGCCCGCAGGTGGCCCCGTACTCCGGTGCCATGTTGGCGAGGGTGGCGCGGTCCGGCAGGGGCAGATGGGCGAGGCCCGGCCCGAAGAACTCCACGAACTTGCCCACGACCCCGTGGGCGCGCAGCCGCTCGGTCACGGTGAGGACGAGATCGGTGGCGGTGGCGCCCTCGGGCAGGACGCCCTCGAGGCGCACCCCCACCACCTCCGGGATGCGCATGGTGACGGGCTGGCCGAGCATCGCCGCCTCGGCCTCGATCCCGCCCACGCCCCAGCCGAGCACGCCGAGGCCGTTGATCATGGTGGTGTGGCTGTCGGTGCCCACGAGGGTGTCGGGATAGGCGAGGGGCGCATCGTCGCCGGCGGCCTCTTCCGTCCACACCACCTGGGCCAGGTGCTCGAGGTTGACCTGGTGGCAGATGCCGGTGCCGGGGGGGACGACCCGCAGCCGGCCGAAGGCCTGCTGGCCCCAGCGCAGGAAGGCGTAGCGCTCGCGGTTGCGCTGCATCTCCAGGGCGACGTTGGCCTCGAAGGCGTCGGGGCTCGCCCAGCGGTCCACCATCACCGAGTGGTCGATGACGAGGTCCACGGGGGTGAGGGGCTCGATGCGCGCCGGATCCCCGCCGAGGGCGGCCATGGCCTCCCGCATCGCGGCCAGATCCGCCACCGCGGGCACGCCGGTGAAGTCCTGCATCAGCACCCGCGCCGGGCGGAAGGCGATCTCGCGCTCGGAGCGGCGCGACGCGAGCCAGGCGCCGATGGCGGCGACGTCGTCCTCGGTCACGCTGCGCCCGTCGAGGTGGCGCAGCAGGTTCTCGGCCAGGATCTTGAGGGCGAAGGGCAGGCGGGCGGGGTCCCCCAGCCGCTCCGCGGCGGCCTCGAGGCTGTGGTAGCGGTAGCGGCGGCCGCCCGCCTCCAGGGTGCGCAGGGTGTCGGCGTGCAAGGGTGTGCCTCCCGTGGCTGGATCGCTGCCCTCAGTCTAGGACCGCGGCGGCGGCGCGGCCAGCTCAGGGCAGGACGAAGGCGAGCACCGCGGGAATGGTGACGAAGGCGCCGAGGTTGCCCAGCATGACGATGGAGGCCACCTTGGCGGGCTCCTGGCGGTAGCGCTCGGCGACGATGTAGTTGAGGACCGCCGGCGGCAGCGCGCCGAAGAGGAGCAGCTGCGCCTCCTGCAGGGGCGGCAGGTGGAGCAGGGGGCGCACCGCGAGGGCGACGGCGAGCCCCGTCGCCGGGCACACCACCGCGCCCACGAGGCCCGTCCGCCAGTGGGTCAGGTCGACGTCGATCAGGCGCACGCCGAGGGCGAAGAGCAGCAGCGGGATGCAGACCTGGCCCAGCATGTCGATGGGCACCGCGAGCACCGGCGGCAGGGTCAGGCCCGTGAGGCTGAAGGCGATGCCGGCGAGGGTGGCGACGACGATGGGCATGCGCAGCACCGCGAGCCAGTGGGCGCGATGGTCCATGATCCAGGTGCCCAGGGTGAAGTGCAGCCCGTTCTCGATGATGAAGAGCACCACCGCCGCCGGCAGGGCCTGCTCGCCGAAGGCGAACACCGCCAGCGGCAGCCCCATGTTGCCGGAGTTGGAGAACATCATCGGCGGCACGAAGGTGCGCGGCGCGTAGCCGAGGAGCCGCGCCACCGGCAGCGCCAGCAGCCCCGAGCCCAGCACCACCGCGAACCCCCCGAGGGCGAGGGGGCCGTAGGCGCCGGGGTCGAAGTCCTTGCCGGCGAGGACGCCGAAGAGCAGCGCCGGCACGAAGACGTCCATGTTGAGCTGGTTGGCGAAGGTCATGTCCGGGCGCTTGAGGCGCCCGTAGAGATAGCCCGCGCCGACGATGGCGAAGAGGGGGAAGACGATCTCGAGGATGCGCAGGGCGAGCATGGGGCGGGCACGTTAGCGCGCCCCCGCCGCCCGCGCAAGCGAGCCCTAGTGCGGCTTCGCCAGGTCGTCCATCACCGCGCGCAGGAAGCGCGCCGCCTCCCCGCCGGTGACGCAGCGGTGGTCGAAGGAGAGCGACAGCGGCAGCACGCGGTGGATGGCCGGGCCCTCGTCGGTGGCCACCACCTCGCGCCGCAGCCGCCCGGCGCCGAGGATGGCCACCGTCGGCGGCACCACCACGGGGTCGGCATAGCGGCCGGCGATGGTGCCGAAGTTGGACAGCGTGAAGGTGTAGCCGCGCATCTCCTCCGGCGGGACCTGCCGCGTCCGCACGTCGGCCTTGATGCGGTCGAGGGCCGCGCGCAGGTCCTCGGGGCTGCGCCCGGCGACGTCGCGCAGCACCGGCGTGAACAGCCCGTCGGGGGTGTCGACGGCGATCGCGAGATGGATCGCCTCCACCACGCGCCGGGTCATCGCGTGGCCGTCGTACCAGGCGTTGAGGCCGGGCTCGGCGCGGCAGCCGGCGACGATGGCGCGGACGAGGCGCAGGGTCACGTCCTGGCCGTCCTCCCACGCCTCGATGTCGGCGTCGTCCACCACCGTGACCGCGGCCACCTCGGCGTGGGCCTGGGCCATGTTGCGCGCCATCGCCCGGCGCACCCCGCGCAGCGGCTCCGGCGGGCCGGCCTCCTCCAGGGCGCGAGCGGCGCGCTGCACGTCGGCGGCGGTGATCATCCCGTCGGGGCCGGTGGGCTTGACCATCGCGAGGTCGACGCCGAGGCGCTGGGCGAGGGCCCGCACCGCCGGGGTCGCGCGCACCCCGGCGGGGCTCGGGCGCGCGGCCGGGGGGGCGGGCCGCGGCGGCGGGGCGGCCGCCGCCGGGGGCGCCTTGGCCACCTCGCCCACCACGGCGCCGGCGTCCTCGCGCCCGCCCTCGCCGAACTCCACCAGGGGGTCGCCAACGTGGACCACGTCGCCGGGCTCGGCGTAGAGGCGGACCACGGTGCCGCTCTGCGGCGCCGGGATCTCGACGATGGCCTTGGCGGTCTCCACCGAGACCAGCGGCTGGTCGGCGACGACGCGGTCGCCGGGCGCCACGTGCCAGGCCACGATCTCGGCCTCGGCGAGGCCCTCGCCCAGATCGGGCAGCTTGAAGATCTGCATCAGGCGTACTCCAGGATGCGGCGCGCGGCCTCGACGATGCGCGCGGTGTCGGGCAGGTAGGCGCGCTCGAGCCGCGGCAGGGGCATGACGGTGTCGTAGCCGGTCACCCGCAGCACCGGCGCAAGGAGCGAGGTCAGCCCCTCCTCGGCGAGCACCGCCGCCACCTCGGCGCCGACGCCGCCGGTGCGCGCCGCCTCGTGGACGACGACGCAGCGCCCGGTGCGGGCCACCGAGGCGAGCAGCGTCTCCGTGTCCATGGGCTTGAGGGTGGCCAGGTCGAGGACCTCGGCGGAGACCCCCTCCTCGGCCAGGACCTCCGCCGCGGCCAGGGTCTCCACCAGCATCGCCCCCCAGGAGACCAGGGTGAGGTCCGTGCCCTCGCGCAGGACGAAGGCGGTGTCCAGCGGCAGGGTCCCGGCCCCCTCGTCCACCTCCTCGCGCATCATCCGGTAGATGCGCTTGGGCTCGAGGAAGACCACCGGGTCGGGGTCGCGGATGGCGGCCAGCAGCAGGCCGTAGGCCCGCGCCGGCGACGACGGGATCACCACCCGCAGGCCCGGGATGTGGGCGAAGAGCGCCTCGGTGCTCTCGGAGTGGTGCTCGGGGGCGTGGATGCCGCCGCCGTAGGGGGCGCGCAGGACCATGGGGCAGGTGAGGCGCCCGCGGGTGCGGTTGCGCAGGCGCGCGGCGTGGTTGAGGACGTGGTCGATGGTGGGGTAGATGAAGCCCATGAACTGGATCTCGGCCACCGGGCGCAGGCCCTGCGCGGCCATGCCCACCGCCATGCCCGCGATCAGGGTCTCGGCGAGCGGGGTGTCGATGACGCGCTCGGGGCCGAAGCGGGCCTGCAGGCCCTCGGTGGCGCGGAAGACCCCGCCGTTGGCGCCCACGTCCTCGCCCAGGACCACCACCGACGGGTCCTCCTCGAGGGCGCGGGCGAGCGCCCGGTTGACGGCCTCCACCAGGGTCAGCTCAGCCATGGCCGCCCCTCCCCGCCACCTCCGCCCGCTGCCGTGCGAGGGCCGCGGGAAGCTCCGCGTGGAGGTGGTCGAACATGGCCTCGGGCGCCGGCGGCGGGGTGGCGAGATAGGCCGCCACCGCCTGCTCCACCTCGGCGCGGGCCTCGGCGAGCAGCGCCTCCTCGTCGGCCTTGCCCCAGGCGCCCACCGCCACCAGGTGGCTTCGCAGCCGGGCCGCCGGCTCCTCGGCCCAGCGCCGGCGCACCTCGTCGTCGTCGCGGTAGCGGCTCGCGTCGTCGGCGGTGGTGTGGTCGCCGAGGCGGTAGGTGAGGGCCTCGACGAGGCTCGGCCCCTCGCCCGCGCGGGCGCGGCCGAGGGCCTCGTCCAGCGCGGCGCGCAGGGCGACGACGTCGTTGCCGTCCACCTGCTCGCCGTGGATGCCGGCGGCGACGGCCTTCTGGGCCAGGGTCTCGGCGGCGCTCTGGCGGCTGCGCGGGACCGAGATCGCCCACTGGTTGTTGTTGACCACCACCACCAGGGGCAGGCGCCAGACCCCGGCGGCGTTGAGGGCCTCGTAGAAGTCGCCCTTGGAGGTGGCGCCGTCGCCCATCACCGCCACCGCCACCCGCGCCTCCCCGCGCAGCCGGAAGGCGTAGGCGACGCCGACGGCGTGGCAGGCGTGGGTCGCCACCGGGATGCAGACCGGGAAGTCCTCGCGCGGGCCCGCGAAGTCGCTACCGCGTTCGTCGCCGCCCCAGTAGAGCAGGAGCTCGGTCATGGTGACGCCGCGGAGCAGCTGCGCGGCGTGCTCCCGGTAGGAGGGCAGGAGCACGTCCTCGGGGCGCATGGCGCTGCCGACGGCGACGCCGATGGCCTCCTGGCCGAGGGCGGAGGCGTAGGTGCCGAGCTGGCCCGTGCGCTGCAGCGCCACCGCCTTGGCGTCGAAGGTGCGGGCGCGCACCATGGCCCGGTAGAGCGGGATCAGGCGGGCGGGGTCGCGGGCGAAGGCGGGGGCGTCGTCGTCGAGGCGGCCGTCGGGGTGGAGGTGGCGCCGGTAGGCGACGGCGAAGCGGGCGACGGTCTCGCGCATGGGGCCTCCCTTCGGCCTCGGAACGGGCCTTCGGGCCTGCCCCTATAGACCGGCCGGCGCGCGCGGTCGTTCCGCGCCGCCGTCCGCGGCTCAGCCCGGGATGAAGATCCCGGCGCTGCGGATGGCGCGGATGTAGCGCTTGGTGGACTCCTCGAGGCTCTTCACCGCGGCCTCGAAGTCGCCCGCCGCGGCCTGCTCCTCGGCCTCGCGCCGCAGGGCCTCGGCCTGCGCCGAGAACCGCGCCACCATCTGGGCCGTGTACGGGTTGTCCTTCTTCTCCTGGAGGAGCAGGTTGACGAGCATCTTGTGGCTGTCGTTGCGGTCGAGCTCGTACTTGTACTCGTCCTCCTTGGTGGCGAAGTTCAGCGAGCGGGTCAGGGTGTCGCCCTCGCGCATGCGCTGGATCGCCATCTTGGTGGTGATGTACGCCCGGTCCAGAAGGGCCCGGGCCTCCTCGAGCCGGCCCGCCCGGAAGGTCGCATCGGCCTCCCCCACGAGGCGGGCGACCTCGTCGTGGACCTCCCTGGCCGCCTTCCCGACCTTCTTCTCCTCGGCGACGCGGTCGTGGGCCTCGAGCAGGGCCTCCACGCTCTTGTGCCGCGCCTCGTAGTCCCGCCGCTGCTTCTCTGCCAGGAGCGCGCCCGAGTCGGCGTGGCGGATGGCCTGGAACATGGTCCGCGTGGCCTCCGAGAAGAGCTTGTTGGCGCCGCCGTAGTCGCCCGCCTCCAGGGCCTGCATGGCCTCGCGGTAGGTGGCGCGGGCCTGCTCGTGCAGCTCGTGGGCCTGGGGGTTGCCGCTCCCCTCGACCCGCTGCGCCCCGGAGGAGCGCTCGAGGAGCCGCTCCACCTGGGCGGCACGGGCCTTGAGCTGCGCCTCGGGGGTGGTGTCGGCGGCGCGCGGTGCGGCGGTCGAGGCCGCGAGGAGGAGGGCCGCCGCCCCCGCCAGGAACCTTCGCTTCTTCATCTGCCGGGTCTCCCCTGCCGCTCCCGCCGCCATTGTACCGCCCCCGCGGGCCGCCTTGCGGGGGGCGATGCCGTGGTCTACGGTTTTAGAGTGAGTGCGGGGGCCGACGGTTCAGGCGGATGGAGGAGACGACGATGACGCAGAGCGAGCAGGAGGTGGTCGAGGCCCTTCTCGAGGAGAGCCGGCTGTTCCGGGAGCTGCACGAGCAGCACCGCGTCCTCAAGGCGCAGATCCGGGAGGCCGAGCTCGGCACGCTGCCCATGGACGACCTCACCCTGCATCGGCTGAAGAAGGAGAAGCTGCGCATCAAGGACCGCATGGCCGAGATGGTGCGCGCCTACCGGCGCAGCAGCACGGCCTGAGCCGCGGGGGCGGGGGTGGCGGTCTTCCGGCAGCTCTTCGACCCCGAAAGCAGCACCTACACCTATCTCCTGGGGGAGGCCGGCGAGGCCGTCCTCATCGACCCGGTGCGCGAGCAGGCGGGGCGGGATCTCGCGCTGCTGGCGCGGCTGGGCCTGCGCCTGGTCTGGAGCCTCGACACCCACGTCCATGCCGACCACGTCACCGCCGCCGCGCTGCTGCAGGCGCGCACCGGTTGCGCCACCGCGGTGGGGCAGCGCGCGGGGGTGGCCTGCGCCGACCGGCTGCTCGCCGAGGGCGACGAGATCCGCTTCGGCGGCGAGGTGATCCGGGTCCTCGAGACCCCGGGGCACACCGCCGGCTGCGTCAGCTACCTCTGGCGCGACCGCCTCTTCACCGGCGACGCCCTCCTCATCGGCGGCTGCGGCCGCACGGACTTCCAGGACGGCGATCCCGGCACCCTCTACGACAGCATCGTGGGCAAGCTCTTCACGCTCCCGGACGAGACCCTGGTCTACCCGGCCCACGACTACGAGGGTCGGCGCGTCTCCTGCATCGGCCAGGAGAAGGCCATCAACCCCCGGCTCGCCGGACGCAGCCGCGAGGCCTTCGTGGCCCTCATGGAGTCGATGGCCTTCCCGCTGCCGCGGCGGATCCAGGTGGCGGTGCCGGCCAACCGCCGCTGCGGGCGCGAGGGGATCGGGGGCGGGGCGTAGGGAGGACAACTTTTCCTTATGCCTCGGATAAGAAGGGGTTGCGGATGCCCCTCCTTGCCGGTAAAGTGCGCGCCCCATCGGGCGGGGCCCCCGCCCGAGCGGAGAGGATCGGAGGAGGCGCAGGGGCGGGACGATCCCGTCCCGGCGGCGGGCACCGTCGGCGCATCCCCGCCCGTGCGGGGTGGCCGAGGGTCGGGCAACGACAACCACAAGGCCGCGACACCGTCCCCCGCAGCGCCCCCGCATGGTGGCAGGTTGACCTGAGTCCGAGACGACGGCCCGACGGCAGCCCCGGGGCGGCGCGGACGTGGACCGCCGCCGGGAGCGAGGAGCGGAAGCCATGGCCTACTTCCTGCAGCAGCTCGTCAACGGCATCACCCTCGGGATGATGTACGGCCTCATCGCCATCGGCTACACGATGGTCTACGGCATCATCGGGATGATCAACTTCGCCCACGGCGAGATCTACATGATCGGCTCGTTCGTGGCGATCATCTTCTTCACGCTCTTCTCCATGATGGGGGTGAGCAGCGTCGCGCTGGGGATCCTCGCGGTGCTGCTGATCTCGATGTTCTTCACCTCCGTCTACGGCTGGACCCTGGAGCGCATCGCCTACCGGCCCCTGCGCGGGGCGCCGCGCCTTGCGCCGCTCATCTCCGCCATCGGCGCCTCCATCTTCCTGCAGAACTACGTGCAGCTGCTGCAGGGGGCGCGGGTCCGGCCCATGCCGCCCCTCATCCGCGGCGGCATCACCCTCTATCAGGAGGGCGACTTCGTGGTCCAGCTCAGCTACGTCCAGATCATCATCTGGGTCACCACCATCGTCCTCATGGCGATCTTCGCCACCATCATCGCCAAGACCTCTCTCGGGCGCGCGCAGCGCGCCTGCGAGCAGGACCGCGTCATGGCCGGCCTGCTGGGCATCAACGTCGACCGCACCATCTCCACCACCTTCGTGATGGGCGCGGCGCTCGCCGCGGTGGCGGGCACCATGGCCACCCTCTACTACGGCGTGGTGGACTTCTTCATCGGCTTCCTCGCCGGCATCAAGGCCTTCACCGCGGCGGTGCTGGGCGGCATCGGCTCGCTGCCGGGGGCGATGCTGGGGGGACTCATCCTCGGCCTGGTGGAGGCCTTCTGGTCGGGCTACTTCACCACCGAGTACAAGGACGTGGCGGCGTTCTCCATTCTCGTGCTGGTGCTGATCTTCCTGCCCACCGGCTTCCTCGGCAAGCCCGAGATCGAGAAGGTGTGAGGCGATGAACCGTCAGAGCGTGACCGCGGCGCGGGGCCGCATCGATCTTGGCGAGATCCTCAAGGACAGCGGGCTTGCGGCGCTGGTGGCGCTGCTGCTCGCCTTCCCCCTGGTGGGCTTCCAGACCGTCGACCAGGTGGGCGGGCGGCTGGGTCTGAACACGCGCTTCGACTGGGTCGCCGTCGGGGTCGGCGCGGTCTTCGTCGGGCGCGTCCTCGTCCGGCTGCTGGCCGCGCTGTGGCCGCGCCGCGAGGAGGGCAGGAAGGGCGTCATGGCCCGCGCGGGGCTCGCCATCCGGCCCTACATGCGCTGGATCGGCGCCGCCGGCATCGCCTTCGCCATCGTGCTGCCCTTCCTGCCCTTCGCCAGCCGCTACGTGGTGGATCTCGCCACCGGGGTCCTGATCTACGTCATGCTGGGCTGGGGGCTCAACATCGTGGTGGGCCTCGCCGGGCTGCTGGACCTCGGCTACGTGGCCTTCTACGCCGTGGGGGCCTACAGCTACGCGCTGCTCTCGGTCCACTTCGGGCTCTCGTTCTGGGTGGTGCTGCCGCTCGCCGGGCTGCTCGCGGCGACCTTCGGCGTGATCCTGGGCTTTCCCGTGCTGCGCCTGCGCGGCGACTACCTGGCCATCGTGACGCTGGGCTTCGGCGAGATCATCCGCGTGGTGCTGCTCAACTGGTACAAGGTCACCAACGGACCGGACGGGATCTCGGGCATCCCCCGCCCGACCTTCTTCGGGCTTCCCTTCGCCCGCACCGCACCCGACGGCGGCACCACCTTCCACCAGTTCTTCGGCCTCGAGTACGCCGGCATCCATCGCATCATCTTCCTCTACTACCTGATCCTCGCCCTCGCCCTCATCACCAACTTCTTCACCCTGCGCATCCGCCGGCTGCCGGTGGGCCGTGCGTGGGAGGCGCTGCGCGAGGACGAGATCGCCTGCCGCTCGCTGGGCATCAACCCCACCAACACCAAGCTGACGGCGTTCGGCATCGGCGCCATGTTCGGCGGCTTCGCGGGCTCCTTCTTCGCCACCCGCCAGGGCTTCATCAGCCCGGAGAGCTTCACCTTCATCGAATCCGCGACCATCCTCGCCATCGTGGTGCTGGGGGGCATGGGCAGCCAGATCGGCGTCGTCCTCGCGGCGATGGTGCTGATCCTGCTGCCGGAGTTCGGGCGCGAGTTCGCCCAGTACCGGATGCTCTTCTTCGGTGCGGCGATGGTCATGATCATGGTCTGGCGGCCGCAGGGGCTGCTCGCCTTCCGCGAGCCGACGGTGCGGCTGCATGCACGCTCCGAGGGGGAGGCCGAGCGATGAGCGAGTACCGCCCGAGCGAGCCGCTGCTCACCGTCGAGCACCTCACGATGCGCTTCGGCGGCCTCGTGGCCGTCAACGACCTGTCCTTCGTCGCCGGCAAGCGCGAGATCACCGCCATCATCGGTCCCAACGGCGCCGGCAAGACCACGGTCTTCAACTGCCTGACCGGTTTCTACCGCCCGAGCGTGGGCAGGCTGACCCTGCACCGCGACGGCCGTCCCCGCTACCTCGAGCGCATGGACGGGCACAAGATCGCCCAGGCCGGGGTGGCGCGGACGTTCCAGAACATCCGCCTCTTCTCGGGCATGTCGGTGCTGGAGAACCTGATCGTGGCCCAGCACGTGCGGCTGATGAAGGCCTCGCGCTGGACCGTCGGCGGCCTGCTCGGCCTGCCGGGCTACCGCAGGGCCGAGCGCGAGGCGGTGGAGCTGGCGCGGTTCTGGCTCGACCGCATCGGGCTGACCGCGCGCGCGGACTGGAACGCGGGCAGCCTCCCCTACGGCGACCAGCGCCGCCTCGAGATCGCCCGCGCCATGTGCACGCGCCCGGTCCTGCTCTGCCTCGACGAGCCGGCGGCCGGCCTCAACCCCAAGGAGTCGGCCGAGCTCAACGAGCTGCTGCTCTCGATCCGGGACCAGGAGGGCATCGGGATCCTCCTCATCGAGCACGACATGAGCGTCGTGATGGAGATCTCCGACCACATCGTCGTCCTCGACTACGGCCGCAAGATCGCCGACGGCACCCCGGACGAGGTGCGGCGGGACCCGGCGGTGATCCGCGCCTACCTGGGCGAGGAGGAGGACGAGGCGCTGCCGGAGGAGGTGGCCGCCGACCTGGGCGGCGGGCCGGCCGGCGGCTGAACACGGTTCGGGGGTAGGAGCCATGCTGAGCATCGAGGGGGTCGAGACCTTCTACGGGCACATTCAGGCCCTGCACGGCGTCGACCTGCACGTCGAGGAGGGCGAGATCGTGACCCTCATCGGCGCCAACGGCGCCGGCAAGACGACGCTGCTCATGACCATCTGCGGCCATCCGCGGGCGGCCGCGGGGCGGATCGTGCTCGAGGGCGAGGACATCACCCATCTGCCCACCTACGAGATCGTGCGACGCGGCATCGCCCACGCCCCGGAGGGGCGCAGGATCTTCCCCAAGATGACCGTGCTCGAGAACCTGCAGATGGGCGCCACGGTGGCCGACCCCAGGTACTTCGACGAGGATCTCGAGCGGGTCTTCACCCTCTTCCCCGTCCTCAAGGAGCGGCAGCACCAGCGCGGCGGCACCCTCTCCGGCGGCGAGCAGCAGATGCTCGCGATCGGCCGGGCGCTCATGGCGCGCCCGCGCATCCTCCTCCTGGACGAGCCGTCGCTGGGGCTCGCCCCGCTGGTGGTGAAGCAGATCTTCGAGGTCATCCGGGAGATCAACCGCCAGCAGAAGGTGACCATCTTCCTGGTGGAGCAGAACGCCTACCATGCCCTGCGCCTGGCCCACCGCGCCTACGTCATGGCCACCGGCAGGATCATCATGACCGGGACCGGGCAGGAGCTGCTGGCCAATCCGGAGGTCCGCGCCGCCTATCTCGAGGGCGGCGTCAAGCACTGACACGGCCTGCGAGGAGGACGACGCGATGGAGGCCTTGCTCGGCGCGCGACTGGGGGTGTTCATCGGGGTCACGGTGATCCTCATGGGAGGCGCGGCCTGGATGACGGGGCGGGCGGTGGCCAACACCTGGCGCCCGGCCTGGCAGGTGGTCGCCTACTGCATCCTGGAGGCCGCCGGTAGCCGCTTCCTCATCTACGCCCTCTTCGAGGGCAGGCTGCTCAGCGCCACGGGCTTCCTCGCCGACGCGGCGGTGCTCGTGGCCATCGGGCTGGTGGCCTACCGCTACTACCACGTGCGGCGGATGGTGGAGCAGTACCCGTGGCAGTACGAGCGGGCGGGGCTCTGGGCCTACCGGGAGAAGCGCAGCTTCGGCTGAGGGCGACGATTTGACGGGCGCCGGCCGCGTGCTATGGTTCGGACGTCCGCGCGGTTCCGTCCCCCGCGGGGATGGAGGGCGCGGCGGGCCCCGAGGGGGCCCGGCGTGCAGATCGAGAGCCACCACGAAGGAGAGAAAGGCATGAAGAAGATCGCGCTCCTTTCGGGTGTGGCGGCGATGGCCTTCGGGCTTGCCGCCCACGCCGAGATCAAGATCGCGACCGTGGGCCCGATGACCGGCCAGTACGCCTCCTTCGGCGAGCAGATGCGCCGCGGCGCCGAGATGGCGGTGGCCGACATCAACGCCAAGGGCGGGGTGCTGGGCCAGAAGCTCGAGCTGATCATCGGCGACGACGCCTGCGACCCCAAGCAGGCGGTGGCGGTGGCCAACCAGCTCGTCAACAAGGGCGTGGTGTTCGTGGCCGGGCACTTCTGCTCCGGCTCGTCGATCCCGGCCTCCGAGGTCTACGCCGAGGAGGGGATCCTGATGATCTCGCCCGCCTCCACCAACCCGAAGCTGACCGACCGCGGCCTGCCCAACGTCTTCCGCGTCTGCGGCCGTGACGACCAGCAGGGCATCGTCGCCGGCAACTACATCGCCGACCACTTCGCCGATCGCAAGATCGCGATCCTCCACGACAAGACCGCCTACGGCAAGGGGCTGGCGGACGAGACGCGCAAGCAGCTGCACAAGCGCGGCATCCGTGAGGCCATGTACGAGCCCTACACCGCCGGCGAGAAGGACTACTCGGCGCTGGTCTCCAAGATGAAGGACGAGGGCATCGGCCTCATCTACATCGGCGGCTATCACACCGAGGCCGGGCTCATCATCCGCCAGGCCCGCCAGCAGGGGCTCGACGCCGTCCTGATGTCGGGTGACGCGCTGGTCACCGACGAGTACTGGGCGATCACGGGCAAGGCCGGCGAGGGCACGCTGATGACCTTCAGCCCCGACCCGGCGAAGAACCCGGAGGCGCGCCCGGTGGTGGAGAAGTTCCTCGCCGCCGGCTACAAGCCCGAGGGCTACACCCTCTACACCTACGGCGCCATCCAGGTCTTCGCCCAGGCCGCCGAGAAGGCCGGCACCACCGACCCGATGAAGCTGGCGAAGGTCCTCAAGAGCAGCCAGTTCGACACCGTCCTCGGCCGCATCGGCTTCGACGCCAAGGGCGACGTCACCGCCCCCGGCTACGTCGTCTACGAGTGGAAGGACGGCAAGTACGACTACGTCCAGAACTGACCGGTCCCTGAGGCCGCTCTGAGACGCGAGGGCCCGGGGCCGCGACCCCGGGCCCTCGCCGTTTCCGGCAGCCGCGGCGTCCCCGGGCCTTCGGCCGCGGGGCGCGCCGCACCACACGGGTGGAAGGCCCATGATCCGTCCGCAGAACATGTCCTCCGCAGGGGGCGCCGGCCTCCGGGCCGTGCGCGAGGCCTATCTCGCGCCCGAGGCCGACGCGGTCATGCGCCTGGTGGCGGAGGCGCGCACCGACGCCGCCACCGGCGCCCGCATCGAGGCGCGCGCCCGCGCCCTGGTGGAGACGGTGCGTGCCGAGCGCACGCGGCGCGGCGGCCTCGACGCCTTCCTCCACGAGTACGACCTCTCCAGCCGCGAGGGGATCGTGCTCATGTGCCTGGCGGAGGCGCTGCTGCGCATCCCCGACCCCGAGACCGCCAACCGCCTCATCCGCGACAAGCTGGCCGAGGCCGACTTCTCGCGCCATCTCGGCGAGGGCGGCTCCATCTTCGTCAACGCCTCCACCTGGGCGCTGATGCTCACCGGCCGCCTGGTGCGCCTGAGCGAGCGCGAGACCGAGGACGTCGGCGGCTTCCTCCAGCGCCTGGTGGCCCGCAGCGGCGAGCCCGTGGTGCGCCAGGCCCTGCTCGCCGCGATGCGCATCCTGGGGCGGCAGTTCGTGATGGGGCGCACCATCGGCGAGGCCCTCGCGCGGGCGCGCGAGGCCGAGGGGCGCGGCTACCGCCACTCCTATGACATGCTCGGCGAGGCGGCGCGCACCCGCGCCGACGCCGAGCGCTACCACCGCGCCTACCTCGGCGCCATCGAGGCCATCGGCCGCGAGGCCGGCGGACGCGGCCCGCTGGAGGGGCCGGGGATCTCGGTCAAGCTCTCGGCCCTCCACCCGCGCTACGAGGAGGCCCAGCGCGAGCGCGTGCTCGCCGAGCTCTGGCCGCGCCTGCGCGAGATCGCGGCGGCCGCGCGCGAGGTGGACATCGGCCTGACCATCGACGCCGAGGAGGCCGAGCGGCTGGATCTTTCGCTGGCGCTCGTCGAGCGTCTGGCGCGCGATCCGGGGCTCGCCGGCTGGGAGGGGCTGGGGCTTGCGGTGCAGGCCTACCAGAAGCGGGCCCGTCCCCTCATCGACTGGCTCGAGGGGCTGGCGCGCGCGAGCGGGCGCCGTCTCATGGTGCGGCTGGTCAAGGGCGCCTACTGGGACACCGAGATCAAGCGCGCCCAGGAGCGGGGGCTGGCCGGCTACCCGGTCTTCACCCGCAAGGTCTACACCGACGTCTCCTACCTCGCCTGCGCCCGCCGCCTGCTCGCCGCCGGTGCGGCCTTCTACCCGCAGTTCGCGACCCACAACGCCCACACCGTGGCCTGGGTCCTGGAGATGGCCGCGGGCCGGCGCGACCTCGAGTTCCAGCGCCTCCACGGCATGGGCGAGCCGCTCTACGACCAGGTGGTGGGCCCCGAGGGGGTCGCCTGCCGGGTCTACGCCCCGGTGGGCAGCCACGAGGACCTGCTGCCCTACCTGGTGCGGCGGCTGCTGGAGAACGGCGCCAACACCTCCTTCGTCAACCGCATCGTGGACGAGCGGCTGCCGGTGGAGGCCATCGTCGCCGACCCGGTGGCGCGGGCGGCGGATCTCGCCGGCGCCCCCCATCCGCGCATCCCGCTGCCCGCCGACCTCTACGCGCCGCAGCGGCGCAACTCCGCCGGGATCGAGCTCAACGACCCGCTGGCCCTGGCGCGCCTGGCCGAGGGCATGGGCGCTTTCGGCGAGCATCGCTGGCGCGCGGCGCCGCTGGTGGCGGGCCGCGCCCGCGAGGGCCGGGCCCGCCCGGTGCACGAGCCCGCGGATCGGCGCCGGGTGGCGGGCGAGGTGGTGGAGGCGGACGAGGCCCTCGTGGACGAGGCGCTGGCGGTGGCGGCGGCGGCGCAGCCGGCCTGGGACGCCACCCCCGCGACGCGCAGGGCGGAGATCCTCGAGCGGGTGGCCGAGCTCTACGAGCGCCACCGCGACGAGCTCATGGCCATCGCCGTGCGCGAGGGCGGCAAGACCATCCCCGATGCGCTCGCCGAGGTGCGCGAGGCGGTGGACTTCTGCCGCTATTACGCGGCGCAGACCCGCGCCGCCTTCGCCGAACCCATGCGCCTGCCCGGGCCCACCGGCGAGGACAACCGCATGAGCCTGCACGGCCGCGGCGTCTTCGCCTGCATCAGCCCGTGGAACTTCCCTCTCGCCATCTTCACCGGCCAGGTGGCGGCGGCGCTCGCTGCGGGCAACGCGGTGGTGGCCAAGCCCGCCGAGCAGACCCCGCTCATGGCCGCGCGCGCGGTCGCCCTCATGCACGAGGCCGGGGTGCCCGGCGAGGTCCTGCACCTGCTGCCGGGGGCGGGCGAGGTGGTGGGGGCGCGCCTGGTGGCGGATCCCCGCACCGCCGGCGTCGCCTTCACCGGCTCCACCGAGACCGCCCGCCACATCCACCGCGCGCTGGCCGCGCGCGAGGGGCCCATCGTGCCCCTGATCGCCGAGACCGGCGGCCAGAACTGCATGGTGGTGGATTCCAGCGCCCTGCCCGAGCAGGTGGTGGTGGACGTGCTCACCTCGGCCTTCCGCAGCGCCGGCCAGCGCTGCTCCGCGCTGCGGGTGCTCTTCGTCCAGGAGGAGGTGGCCGAGCGGCTGCTGCGCATGATCGCCGGGGCCATGGACGAGCTCGCCATCGGCGACCCGCGCTGGCTCGCCACCGACGTCGGCCCGGTGATCGACGAGCAGGCGCGGGCCACGCTCGCCGCCCACGTCGAGCGCATGGAGCGCGAGGCGCGCATCCTGCACCGCCTGCCCCTGCCCGGGGAGACCGCCAACGGCACCTTCTTCCCGCCGACCTTGGTGGAGCTGGACCACATCGGCCGCCTCGAGCGCGAGGTCTTCGGCCCCGTGCTGCACGTCATCCGCTACCGCGCCAGCGCGCTCGACCGCGTCATCGAGGCCATCAACGGCACCGGCTACGGCCTGACCCTCGGCGTGCACACCCGCATCGACGCCACCGCGCGCTACATCCACGCCCGCGTCCGGGTCGGCAACACCTACGTCAACCGCAACATGATCGGCGCCGTGGTGGGGGTGCAGCCCTTCGGCGGCGAGGGGCTGTCCGGGACCGGCCCCAAGGCCGGCGGCCCCCACTACCTGCTACGCTTCGCCACCGAGCGCACGCTGTCCATCGACACCACCGCCGCCGGCGGCAACGCCAGCCTCGTCTCGCTGCAGGACGAGGAGGCCGAGGGAGGAAGCAAGCCGTGAGCGATGCCTACCACGCCGTCCCTGCGGAGCTGCGCCTCGACGCGCTCTGGAAGCCCTTCACCGCCAACCGCCAGTTCCGCGCCGCACCGCGCCTGGTGGTGGGGGCCGAGGGCGTGCACTACCGCGCCGCCGACGGGCGGCGCATCCTCGACGGCTGCTCCGGCCTCTGGTGCGTCAACGCCGGCCACGGCCGGCGCGAGATCGTCGAGGCGATCCAGGCCCAGGCCGCACGGCTGGACTACGCGCCGGCCTTCCAGATGGGCCACCCGGGCGAGTTCCGGCTCGCCGAGCGCCTCGCCGCCATGGCCCCGCCCGGGCTCGACCACGTCTTCTTCGTCAACTCCGGCTCCGAGGCCGTCGACACCGCGCTCAAGATCGCGCTCGCCTACCATCAGCTGCGCGGCGAGGGCACGCGCACCCGCCTCGTGGGGCGCGAGCGCGCCTACCACGGGGTCAACTTCGGCGGCCTCTCGGTGGGCGGCATCGGCGCCAACCGCCGCCTGTTCGGCCCGCTCCTGCCCGGGGTCGACCACCTGCCCCACACCCACCACCCCGAGCACAACGCCTTCTCGCGCGGCCAGCCCGCCTGGGGGGCGCACCTCGCCGACGCCCTCGAGGATCTGGTGGCGCTGCACGGGGCGGGCACCATCGCCGCCGTCATCGTCGAGCCCATGATGGGGTCTGCGGGGGTGTACCTGCCGCCGGTGGGCTACCTGGAGCGGCTGCGCGCGCTCTGCGACCGCCACGGCATCCTGCTCATCTTCGACGAGGTGATCACCGGCTTCGGGCGCCTCGGCGCCGCCTTCGCCGCGGAGCGCTTCGGGGTCGTCCCCGACCTCATGACCGTGGCCAAGGGGCTGACCAACGGCGCCGTGCCCATGGGCGCGGTGCTGGTGAGCGAGGCGGTGCACCGCACCTTCATGGAGGCGGCCGCGACCCCCATCGAGCTCTTCCACGGCTACACCTACTCGGGCCACCCCCTCGCCTGCGCCGCCGGGCTCGCCACCCTCGGGGTCTACGAGGACGAGGGGCTGTTCGCGCGGGCGGCCGAGCTCGCCCCGGCGTGGGAGGATGCGATCCACGCCCTGCGCGGGCGGCGCCACGTGACGGACCTGCGCAACCTCGGCCTCGTGGGGGCGGTGGAGCTCGAGCCGCGGCCCGGGGCCCCGGGGGCGCGCGGCTTCGAGGCCTTCCTGCGCTGCTTCGAGCGCGGCGTGCTGGTGCGCGTCACCGGCGACGTCATCGCGCTGGCGCCGCCGCTGGTGATCGAGCGGGCGCACATCGACGAGCTCCTCGGCGTGCTCGCCGAGGTGCTGGAGACCATCGACTGAACCCCGGACGGAGAGTGCCATGAAGATCGGCGTGCCCACCGAGATCAAGGTCCACGAATACCGCGTCGGCCTCGTGCCCTCGAGCGTGCGCGAGCTCGCCGAGCGCGGCCACCAGGTGCTGGTGCAGTCCGGCGCCGGCGCCGGCATCGGCATCGGCGACGACGACTACCGCGCCGCCGGCGCGCGCATCCTGCCCGACGCCGAGGCGGTCTTCGCCGAGGCCGAGATGATCGTCAAGGTCAAGGAGCCGCAGCCGCAGGAGTGGCGCATGCTGCGGCCGGAGCAGGTGCTCTTCACCTACCTGCACCTTGCCCCCGATCCGGCGCAGGCCGAGGGGCTCATGGCCTCGGGCTGCACCGCCATCGCCTACGAGACCGTCACCGATCCCCACGGGCATCTGCCGCTGCTCGCCCCCATGAGCGAGGTGGCCGGCCGCATGTCGATCCAGGCCGGCGCCCGCTGCCTCGAGCGCGAGATGGGCGGTCGCGGCATGCTGCTCGGCGGCGTCCCCGGGGTGGCGCCGGCCCGGGTGGTGGTGATCGGCGGCGGCGTGGTGGGCACCAACGCCCTGCGCGTGGCCATCGGGATGGAGGCCCACGTCACCGTGCTGGACCGCTCGCTGGAGCGGCTGCGCGAGCTGGACGCCCAGTTCGGCGCCCAGCTCAACACCATCTTCTCCACCCGCAGCGCCCTCGAGGAGTACGTCACCGACGCCGACCTCGTCATCGGCGCCGTGCTCGTGCCGGGGGCGGCGGCCCCCAAGCTCGTCACCCGCGACATGATCCGCGCCATGCGCCCGGGTTCGGTGGTGGTGGACGTCTCCATCGACCAGGGCGGCTGCTTCGAGACCAGCCGCCCCACCACCCACGCCGATCCCACCTACGTGGTGGACGAGGTGGTCCACTACTGCGTCGCCAACATGCCCGGGGCGGTGCCGCGCACCTCGGCCTTCGCCCTCAACAACGCCACCCTGCCCTACGTGCTGGCGCTGGCGGACAAGGGCTGGCGGCAGGCCCTGCGCGAGGACGAGCACCTGCGCAACGGCCTCAACGTCCACCGCGGGCGGATCACCCACGAGGCGGTGGCGCGCGACCTCGGCAAGCCGTACACGCCGGCGCTCGAGGCCCTGGAGATCGACTGACGGCGGCCCGGAGGCCGCGGGGAGCCACGCCATGGGCGGGATCATCGGGCACTGGATCGGCGGGCGCCGGGTCGCGGGGGGGGAGCGCACGGCCCCGGTCTACGACCCCGCGCGCGGGGTGGTGCAGGCGGAGGTGGCGCTCGCGGGGGCGGCGGAGGTGGAGGCGGCGGTGCGCGCCGCCGCGGAGGCGCTCCCGGGGTGGGCGGCGGCGCCGCCGCTGCGGCGCGCGCGGGTGCTCTTCCGCTTCCGCGACCTCCTCGAGGCCCACCTGGACGAGCTCGCCGCCCTCATCGCCCGCGAGCACGGCAAGGTGCTCGCCGATGCCCGCGGCTCGCTCCAGCGCGGGCTCGAGGTGGTGGAGTACGCCTGCGGCGCGCCCGAGCTCCTCAAGGGGGAGTTCACCGCCGCGGTGGGCACCGGGGTGGACAGCCACGCCCTCTTCCAGCCCGTGGGGGTCTGCGCCGGGATCACGCCGTTCAACTTCCCCGCCATGGTGCCGCTGTGGATGTTCCCGGTGGCCATCGCCTGTGGCAACACCTTCGTGCTCAAGCCCTCCGAGCGGGTCCCCTCCACCGCGCTGCGGCTCGCCGAGCTGCTGGCCGAGGCGGGCCTGCCGCCGGGGGTGTTCAACGTCGTGCAGGGGGACCGCGAGGCGGTGGACGCGCTCCTCGCCCACCCCGACGTGGCGGCGGTCAGCTTCGTCGGCTCCACCCCGGTGGCCGAGCACGTCTACCGCACCGCCGCCGCCCATGGCAAGCGGGTGCAGGCCCTCGGCGGGGCCAAGAACCACGCCGTGGTGCTGCCCGACGCCGACCCCGACCACGCCGCCGAGGCCCTGGTGGGCGCCGCCTACGGCTCCGCCGGCGAGCGCTGCATGGCGATCTCGGTGGCGGTGGCGGTGGGGGAGGAGACCGCCGACGCCCTCGTCGCCGCCATCGCCGCGCGGGCGCGGGCGCTGCGGGTCGGGCCGGGCACGGACCCGGCCTCGGAGATGGGGCCGCTGGTGACGCCGGAGCATCTGGCGCGGGTGCGGGGCTACGTCGACCTCGGGGTGGCCGAGGGCGCGGAGTTGGTGGTGGACGGGCGCGGCCTGCGCGTGCCGGGCCACGAGGAGGGCTTCTTCCTCGGGCCGTGCCTGTTCGACCGCGTCCGCCCGTCCATGCGCATCTGGCGCGAGGAGATCTTCGGTCCGGTGCTGTGCGTGGTGCGCGCCGCCGACGCCGAGCAGGCCCTGCGGATCGTCAACGGCCACGAGTACGGCAACGGCGCCGCCGTCTTCACCCGCAGCGGACGCGCCGCGCGGGCCTTCGCCGAGCGGGTCGAGGCCGGCATGGTGGGGATCAACGTGCCGATCCCGGTCCCCATGGCCTTCCACAGCTTCGGCGGCTGGAAGCGCTCCCTCTTCGGCCCCCTGCACGTGCACGGCCCCGACGGCGTGCGCTTCTACGTGCGGCGCAAGACGGTCACCGCGCGCTGGCCCGAGGGGCCGGACGGCGGCGGCCTCACCATGCCGGTGATGCGCTGATGGCGGTGCGCGGACCGGGCTTCGCCAGCGACAACTACGCCCCCATGTGCCCGGAGGCGCTCGAGGCGCTGGTGCGGGCCAACGAGGGGCCGGCGCCGGCCTACGGCGCCGATGCCTGGACGGCCCGGGCCGAGGCCGCCATCGCGGCGTGGTTCGAGGCCGAGTGCCGGGTCTTCTTCGTCGGCACCGGCACCGCCGGCAACGCGCTGGCGCTGGCGACCCTCGCCCGGCCCTATGAGCGGGTCCTGTGCCACGAGGCCGCGCATGCCATCCACGACGAGTGCGGGGCGCCGGGGCTCGTCGGCGGCGGGGTGCGGCTGACGCCCCTTCCCGGCGCGCACGGGCGGATCGACCGGGAGACGCTGGCCGGGGCCCTGGCCGGGCGCGCCGACGTCCACCACGGGCGCGCCGCCGCTCTCACCCTGACCCAGCCCACCGAGCTCGGCACCGTCTACACCCCGGAGGCGCTGGCGGGGCTGTGCGCGCTGGCGCACGGGCACGGCCTGCGGGTGCACGTGGACGGGGCGCGGCTGTTCAACGCCGTGGCCGCGCTCGGCTGTGCGCCGCGGGCGCTCGGGCCCGACGCCGGGGTCGACGTGCTCACCCTCGGCGGCACCAAGGGCGGGCTCGGGCTCGGCGAGGCGCTGGTGTTCTTCGACCTCGAGCTCGCCGAGGGTTTCGCGTGGCGGCACAAGCAGGCCGGGCAGCTCTTCTCCAAGATGCGCTTCCTCAGCGCCCCCTGGACGGGGCTTCTGGAGGGCGATGCGTGGCGCCGCCACGCCGCCCACGCCAATGCCTGCGCCCGCCGCCTGGCCGAGGCGGTGGCCGGGGTCGAGGGGGTGCGCCTCGCGCATCCGGTGGAGGCCAACGCGGTCTTCCTCGAGCTGCCCGCCGCGGTGGCCGCGGGGCTCGAGGCCCGCGGCTGGCGCTTCCACGCCCTGCCCGCCTGGGGCGGGGCCCGCTTCCTGTGCGCCTGGGACACGGAGGAGGCCGCGGTCGACCTCCTCGCCGCCGACATCGCGGAGCTCGCCGCCGGCTGAGCGGCGGCCTTCTGTCGGCCCCGGTTTCCGGCTACCCTTTGCGCCGGGTCCGCAGGCGCCATCCCATGTCCGGCAACACCATCGGCAGGCTGTTCACCGTCACCACCTTCGGCGAGAGCCACGGCCCCGCCCTCGGCGCCGTCGTCGACGGCTGCCCGCCGGGGCTCGCGCTCACCGAGGCCGATCTCCAGCGCGACCTCGACCGGCGCCGTCCCGGGCGCTCGCGCTACACCACGCAGCGGCGCGAGCCCGACCGGGTGGAGATCCTCTCCGGGGTCTTCGAGGGGGTCACCACCGGCACCCCCATCGGGCTGCTGATCCGCAACCAGGATGCGCGCTCGCGCGACTACGAGCGCATCCGCGACCGCTTCCGCCCCGGGCACGCCGACTACACCTACACCATGAAGTACGGCCGCCGCGACTGGCGCGGCGGCGGGCGGGCCTCGGCGCGGGAGACGGCGATGCGGGTGGCCGCCGGGGCCATCGCGCGCAAGTACCTGGCCGAGCGCCTGGGCGTGCGCATCCGCGGCTGCGTGACCCAGATCGGCCCGGTACGCGCGGCGCGGGTGGTGTGGGAGGCGGTGGAGGAGAACGAGTTCTTCTTCGGCGACCCGGACCAGGTGGCGCGGCTGCGCGAGCTCATCGAGCGGCTGCGCCGCGAGGGCGACTCGGTGGGGGCGCGGGTGGAGGTGGTCGCCGAGGGGGTGCCGCCGGGGCTCGGCGAGCCCGTCTTCGACCGCCTCGACGCCGATCTCGCCCACGCCCTCATGGGGATCAACGCCGTCAAGGGGGTGGAGATCGGGGCCGGCTTCGCCTGCGTCGCCCAGCGCGGCTCCGAGCACCGCGACGAGATCACGCCGCAGGGCTTCCTCAAGAACGATGCCGGCGGCGTCCTCGGCGGCATCTCCAGCGGCCAGCCCATCCGCGCCGCCATCGCCCTCAAGCCCACCTCCAGCATCCGCATCCCCGGGCGCACGGTGGACGCGCGGGGCGAGGCGGTGGAGGTGGTGACCGAGGGGCGCCACGACCCCTGCGTCGGGATCCGCGCCGTGCCCATCGCCGAGGCCATGGTCGCCATCGTCCTCATGGACCACTGGCTGCGCCACCGCGCCCAGAACGGCGAGGTCGAGCCCCCGCTCGCCCCCATTCCGCCGCAAGCCTGAGGGGATGCTGGCCGTCCGCGCCGTCCCCTACTGGCGCCTGTCCGCCTTCTATCTCCTCTACTTCGCCTCGCTCGGGGCGCTGATCCCGTACTGGGGGCTGTACCTGCGGGCGCAGGGCCTCGACGCCGCCGCCATCGGCACCCTCATGGCGGTGCTTGCGGGCACCAAGATCGTCGCCCCCAACCTCTGGGGCTGGATCGCCGACCACGCCGGCGTGCGTATGGGCATCGTGCGCCTCGGGGCGCTGGCGGCGGCGGTCTGCTTCGCCGGGGTCTTCGCCGGCAGCGGCTACGGGTGGCTGCTTCTCGTCACGGCGGCCTTCAGCTTCTTCTGGAACGCCGTGCTGCCCCAGTTCGAGGCCACCACCCTCGGCCACCTCGGCGAGCACAGCCACCGCTACGCCCACGTCCGCCTGTGGGGCTCGGTGGGCTTCATCGTCGCGGTGGGCGCCCTCGGGCGGCTGCTCGATCGGCACGGACCGGCGCTGCTGCCCGGGGTCATCCTCGGGCTCCTTGCGGGCATCTGGCTTGCCAGCCTGCTGGTGCCGGAACGCGCCGGCGCAGGGGGCGACGGCGCGCGCGCGGGCGCCGCGGCCGTGCTCCGGCGGCCGGCGGTGCTCGCCCTGCTCGCGGTGGTCTTCCTCATGCAGGCGAGCCACGGGCCCTACTACGCCTTCTACACCCTCTACCTCGTGGATCACGGCTACAGCCGCGAGGCGGCGGGCTGGCTGTGGTCGCTGGGGGTGGTGGCGGAGATCGGGGTGTTCCTGGTCATGCACCGGCTGCTCGCGCGCTACGGGGCGCGTGCGATCCTGATCGCGAGCCTGTGGCTTGCGGCGGCGCGCTGGCTGCTCATCGCGGGGCTGGCCGAGCAGCCCGTGGTCCTTGTGCTGGCCCAGACCCTGCACGCGGCGAGCTTCGGCAGCTACCACGGCGCCGCCATGCACCTCATCCAGCGCCACTTCCCCGACGGCTGGGAGGGGCGCGGCCAGGCCCTGTACTCGAGCCTGAGCTTCGGCGCGGGGGGTGCCGTCGGCAGCCTCGCCGCCGGGCACCTCTGGGGCAGCGTCGGCCCCGAGGCCACCTACGCGCTCGCCGGCCTCGTCGCCGCCTGCGGCGCCCTCGTCGCCGGGCGCTGGCTGCGCTAGGGCGCGGACGGCGGCGCCGGGCGCTCCTCGCGCAGCATGTCGAGGAAGGCGCGGGCGGGGTTGGAGAGCGTGCGGTGGACGTGGGTCACGGCGCCGAGCTGGCGGCGCAGCACCAGCCCGGGCACGCGGTGGACGACGAGGCCGTCGTCCACCATGGAGGCCGGCAGGCAGCCCCAGCCGAGGCCCACCGAGATCATCACCCGCACCGTCTCCATGTAGTTGGTGGCGAGGCGCTCGCGCACCTTGACGCCGATGCGGGCGAGGCCCTCCTCGATGATCCCGCGGGTGCAGGTCTCCACCCCCGGCAGCACCGCGGCGTGGCGCGAGAGGTCCTCGGCGGTGACGCTGCGCCGCCGCGCCAGCGGATGATCCGGTGCGCTCGCCACCACCAGCCGCTCGCGCCAGACGGGCTCGAAGCGCAGCCCCTCCATGGGGCGCGGCGGCAGGGTGACCACGGCGAGCTCCAGGTCGCCGGCGCTCACCATGCGGCAGGCGCCCTCGGAGTCGGCGAAGTGCAGGTCCAGCTCCACCTCGGGATAGCGCGCGCTGTAGCGGCGCAGCAGCTGGGGCAGCAGGCGCAGGCCCACGTGGTGGCTGATCGCCAGCGGCAGCCGCCCCGCGACCCGTCCCACGAGGCGGTGCAGGCCGCGGCGGGCCTCCTCCACCTCGGCGAGGATGCGCTCGGCGCGGGCGAGCAGGGCGCGCCCGGCCTCGGTGAGCACCACGCGGCGCCCCATGCGGTCGAAGAGGGGCCCGCCGAGCTCGCGCTCGAGGGCCTGGATGCGCTTGCTCACCGCGGGCTGGGACAGATGCAGCCGCTGCGCCGCGGCGGTGAAGGAGCCGCAGCGCGCCACTTCGCGGAAGGTCTCCAGCTCGGCGATCTCCATGGGGGCAGGATAAGCCGCGCCGCCGCCGGCGGCGAGCCTGCGGCCGCGCCCCCGTGGCCCGGATCCGCGCCATGCCGTAAACTGCCCGGTCTTCGACGAGGGCACCCCGCAGCGGGCGGGGCCCGGGGGCAGGGGCGCGCTGGGGCGCCCCCCGACGAGAGGCTGCGATGGCGGGCAAGACGCTCTACGACAAGCTCTGGGACGCGCATGTGGTGCGCGAGAACGAGGACGGCTCGACCCTGCTCTACATCGACCGCCACCTCGTGCACGAGGTCACCTCGCCGCAGGCCTTCGAGGGGCTGCGGCTCGCCGGGCGGCGCCCGTGGCGGCCGCAGGCGGTGCTCGCGGTGCCCGACCACAACGTGCCCACCACGGGGCGCGAGCGCGGCATCGAGGACCCGGTCTCGCGCCTGCAGGTGGAGACCCTGGACCGCAACTGCGCCGAGTTCGGGATCACCGAGTTCGCCATGGACGACCCCCGCCAAGGCATCGTCCACGTGGTGGGCCCCGAGCAGGGGGCGACGCTGCCGGGGATGACGGTGGTCTGCGGCGACTCCCACACCGCCACCCACGGCGCCTTCGGCGCCCTCGCCTTCGGCATCGGCACCTCGGAGGTGGAGCACGTGCTCGCCACCCAGTGCCTGGTGCAGCGCCGCTCGCGCACCATGCGCATCCACGTCGAGGGCGTCCTGGGCGAGGGGGTCACGGCCAAGGACCTGATCCTCTACGTCATCGGCCGCATCGGCACCGCCGGCGGCACCGGCTTCGCCATCGAGTTCACCGGCCCCGCCATCGAGGCCCTCTCCATGGAGGGGCGCATGACGGTGTGCAACATGGCCATCGAGGCCGGCGCCCGCTCCGGCCTCGTGGCGGTGGACGACAAGACCATCGACTATCTTCGCGGCCGCCCCCTGGCGCCGAAGGGCGAGCTGTGGGCGCGCGCGGTGGCGGCGTGGCGCGGGCTGCGGAGCGATGCCGACGCCGTCTTCGACCGCACCATCACCCTGGATGCCCGGGACATCCGCCCGCAGGTGACCTGGGGCACCTCGCCGGAGATGGTGGTGGCGGTGGACGAGCGGGTGCCGGACCCGGCCGCCGAGGCCGATCCGGTGCGCCGCCGGGGGATGGAGCGGGCGCTCGAGTACATGGGGCTCGAGCCGGGCATGCCCATGGAGGCCGTCCGCATCGACAAGGTCTTCATCGGCTCCTGCACCAACGGGCGCATCGAGGACCTGCGTGCCGCCGCCGCGGTGGCCCGCGGCCGGCGTGTCGCCGACCACGTCCAGGCCCTGGTGGTGCCGGGCTCGGGCCTGGTCAAGCGCCAGGCCGAGGCCGAGGGGCTCGACCGCATCTTCCGCGACGCCGGCTTCGAGTGGCGCGATCCGGGCTGCTCCATGTGCCTGGCCATGAACGCCGACCGGCTCGGCCCCGGCGAGCGCTGCGCCTCCACCTCCAACCGCAACTTCGAGGGGCGCCAGGGCGCGGGCGGGCGCACCCACCTGGTGAGCCCGGCGATGGCCGCGGCGGCCGCGGTCGCGGGCCGCTTCGTCGACGTGCGCAGCCTCTGAGGAGCCCGACGATGGAGAAGTTCACCGTCCACGAGGGGATCGTGGCCCCGCTCGACCGGGCCAACGTCGACACCGACGCCATCATCCCCAAGCAGTTCCTGAAGTCCATCCAGCGCACGGGCTTCGGGCCCTACCTCTTCGACGAGTGGCGCTACCTGGACCGCGGCGAGCCCGGCATGGACTGCACGAAGCGGCCGCGCAACCCCGACTTCGTCCTCAACCAGCCGCGCTACCAGGGGGCGACGATCCTGCTTGCGCGGCGCAACTTCGGCTGCGGCTCCTCCCGCGAGCACGCCCCCTGGGCCCTGGTGGACTACGGCTTCCGCGCCATCATCGCGCCGAGCTTCGCCGACATCTTCTACAACAACTGCTTCAAGAACGGGCTCCTCCCGGTGGTGCTGCCGGAGGAGACGGTGGACCGGCTCTTCCGCGAGGTGGAGGCCACCGAGGGCTACCGCCTGACGGTGGACCTGGTGCGCGAGCGGGTGGTCACCCCCGCGGGCGAGGAGATCCCGTTCACGGTGGATGTGCACCGCCGCCACTGCCTGCTGGAGGGGCTCGACGAGATCGGGCTGACGCTGCAGCACGCCGACGAGATCCGCGCCTACGAGGCGCGGCGCCGGGTCGAGGCGCCGTGGCTGTTCGAAGCGCCGTGAGCACGGGAGGGGGACGGACGATGACGCACAAGGTCCTGGTGCTGGCTGGCGACGGCATCGGCCCCGAGATCGTGGCCGAGGCGCGCAAGGTGCTGGAGGCGCTGCGGCGCGGCTTCGGGCTCGCGGTGGAGCTGGAGGAGGGCCTGGTGGGGGGCGCCGCCATCGACGCCACCGGCACGCCGCTGCCCGAGGCGACCCTGCGCCTCGCCCGCGAGGCCGACGCCGTGCTGCTCGGCGCGGTGGGCGGGCCGAAGTGGGACGACCTCCCCAGCGAGCGGCGCCCGGAGAAGGGGCTGCTGGGGCTGCGCGGCGGCCTCGGGCTCTTCGCCAACCTGCGCCCGGCGGTGCTCTACCCGGAGCTCGCCGCGGCCTCGACCCTGCGCGCCGAGGTGGTCGCGGGGCTCGACATGCTCATCGTGCGCGAGCTCACCGGCGGCATCTACTTCGGCGAGCCCCGCGGCATCCGCACCCGCCCCGACGGGGTGCGCGAGGGCGTCAACACCATGGTCTACAGCGAGCCCGAGATCGAGCGCATCGCGCGCGTCGCCTTCGAGGCCGCGCGGCGGCGCGGGCGCCGGGTCTGCTCCGTGGACAAGGCCAATGTGCTGGAGGTGAGCGCGCTGTGGCGCGAGGTGGTCACGCGCGTGGCCGCCGACTATCCCGACGTGGAGCTCGCCCACATGTACGTGGACAACGCCGCCATGCAGCTCGTGCGCGCGCCGCGGCAGTTCGACGTCATGGTCACCGGCAACCTCTTCGGCGACATCCTTTCCGACTGCGCGGCGATGCTCACCGGCTCCATCGGCATGCTGCCCTCGGCGAGCCTCGACGCCGCGGGCAAGGGGATGTACGAGCCCATCCACGGCTCGGCCCCCGACATCGCCGGCAGGGGGGTGGCCAACCCCCTGGCCACCATCCTCTCGGTGGCCATGATGCTGCGCCACAGCCTCGGCGAGGGGGAGCTCGCCGGGCGTGTCGAGGCGGCGGTGCGGGAGGTCCTCGCCGCGGGGCTGCGCACGCCCGACATCGACGGCGGCGAGGGCACGCGCCGGGTGGGCACGAAGGAGATGGGCGACGCCGTGGCGGCGGCGCTCCTGGCGCAGGCGTGACGGGGTTCCGGTGCGGGACCGAGGGGGTGTCATGAGACGGATCGGGTTCGTCGGCTGGCGGGGCATGGTGGGCTCGGTGCTCATGGAGCGGATGCGCGCGGAGGGGGACTTCGGGCGCATCCCGGAGCCCGTCTTCTTCTCCACCTCCCAGGCCGGGCAGCCGGGGCCGGACATCGGGCGCGAGGTGCCGCCGCTTGCGGATGCGCGCGACCTCGAGGCCCTTGCGGCCATGGACGCCATCGTCTCCTGCCAGGGGGGGGACTACACGCGGGAGATCCACCCGCGGCTGCGCGCGGCGGGCTGGGACGGCTACTGGATCGACGCCGCCTCCGCCCTGCGCATGGAGCCCACCAGCGTCATCGTCCTCGACCCCGTCAACGGCGATGCGATCCGCGACGCCCTGGTGCGCGGGGTGCGCGACTTCATCGGCGGCAACTGCACGGTGAGCCTCATGCTCATGGCCGTCGGGGGGCTGTTCCGCGCCGGGCTCGTGGAATGGGTCTCCTCCATGACCTACCAGGCGGCCTCGGGTGCAGGCGCCCAGAACATGCGCGAGCTGCTGGCGCAGATGGGGCGGCTGCGCGAGGCCGCCGGCGATGCCCTCGACGACCCCGCGCGCGGCATCCTCGAGATCGACCGCGCGGTGACCGAGGCCCTGCGGGCGGCGGACTTTCCCACCGCCCACTTCGGGGTGCCGCTGGCGGGCAGCCTCATCCCCTGGATCGACGTCCCCATGCCGGACGGGCGCAGCCGCGAGGAGTGGAAGGGGGCGGTGGAGACCAACAAGATCCTCGGGCGCGAGGACAACCCGATCCCGGTGGACGGCATCTGCGTGCGGATCGGCGCCATGCGCTGCCACAGCCAGGCGCTCACCATCAAGCTCACCCGCGACGTGCCGCTCGACGAGCTCGAGGCCATCATCGCCGAGGCCAACGCGTGGGTGCGGGTGGTGCCCAACGAGCGCGAGCGCACCGTGCGCGAGCTCACCCCGGCGGCGGTCACCGGCACCCTCGACATCCCCGTCGGGCGCCTGCGCAAGCTCGCCATGGGGCCGCAGTATCTCGGCGCCTTCACCGTCGGCGACCAGCTCCTGTGGGGCGCCGCCGAGCCGCTCCGGCGCATGCTGGGGATCCTCCTGGAGCGGTGAGCGCGCCCGCCCTCGCCGTCCTCGGCGCGGCCGGCAGCCTCGGCCGCGTCGTCCTCGAGCGCCTCGCCGAGGCGGGGGTGGAGGCGGCGCGGGTCGGCGCCTGGGACGGGGCGGAGGCGGCCGGGGACACCGTGCCGTTCGGCGCCGCGGAGCTGCCGGTGGGGGCGCTCGCCGCCTTCGACCCGGGTGCGGCGGCGGTGGTCCTGGTGGCCCTGCCGCCGCGGGAGGCGGCGGCGTGGGCGGCCCGCTGCGCCGGCGCCGGCTGCGCCGTCGTCCGCCTCGGCGGCGAGGACGACGGGATCGTGCTCATGCCGGGGGGCGCGGCGGCGCCGGGCGCGGTGGCGACGGTCCCCGACGCCCTGCCCCTGGCGCTGGCGCTGGCGCTTCGCCCGCTCGCGGACGAGGCCGGCCTCGAGGCGCTCCACGTCGTCACCTACGAGGCGGCCTCGGGCCGCGGCCGCGAGGGGGTCGAGGAGCTGGCGCGCCAGAGCGCGCTGCTCCTCAACGGCCGTCCGGTGGAGCCGGTGGTCTTTCCCGGCCGGATCGCCTTCAACGTCCTGCCCCTGGGGGATGCGCAGGGGGCGGCGCGGGCCGAGGCGGCGCTCGCGGCGGCGCTGGGGCGGCTGCTCGGCATCGCGCCGCCGCCGCTCGCCCTCACCCGCACCGAGGTCCCGGTCTTCTTCGGCCATGCCGCCGCGGTGCACCTGCGCCCGGCGCGGCCGCTCGCGCCGCAGCGCGCGCAGGCGCTGCTCGCGGCCGCCCCCGGGCTGGCGGCGGGCGGATCGGCGGCGGCGCCGGCCACCGAGGCCCTGGGCACAGGCGCGGTCCACGTGGGGCGGGTGCGCGCCGACGGCACCGGCGGGCTTGCCCTGTGGGTGGCGGTGGACGATCTGCGGCTCCTGGCCGAGGTGGCGGTGGGGGCGGTGCTGCCGTTGGTGGGGGGCGGGCGCTGAGGCTATAGTTGCCCCAGGGACTTCAAGTACGCCCTGGGGAGGCGGCTGCAAGCCCGCGGCGCGACGGCATCGGTTCAAGAAAGCCGGCCGCGCGCCGATCCGCTTCGGGGGGAAGCAGGCCCGCGGGCCGCGGCCCGCGCTGGGAGAGGGAGGGATCATGCGAAGAGGCCTCTACGCCCTGGTCCTCGGCTTCCTGGTCGCCGCCCTGCCGGGCGGTGTCCGGGCCCTCGGCCTGGGAGGGGTCGAGCTGCGCTCGGCCCTCAACGAGCCGCTGCGGGCGCGCATCGCGCTGCGGGTGGGCCCGGCCGAGGACATCGAGGCGCTGCGCGTCGGCCTGGCCACGCCGGAGGAGTTCCGTCGTGCCGGCATCGAGCGCTCGGCCCTGCTCGGAAATCTGCGCTTCGAGGTCCGCCGCGAGGGGGACCGCGCCTGGATCGAGGTGACCACCCGTGACCCGGTGCGCGAGCCCTTCGTGAGCCTGCTGCTGGTGGCGGAGTGGCCGAGCGGCCGCCTCGTGCGCGAGTACACGCTGCTGCTGGATCCGCCGGTGCTGGCGCGGCGCGGCCCCGCGGCGGTGGCGGCCCCGGCGGCGGCCCCGCCCGCCGCCCCGGAGGCGGTCCCTGCCCCGGCCCCGCGCGCCCCGGCGCCGCTCGCGCAGGCCTCCGCCGCGCCGGACACCTACGGGCCGACCCGGCGCGGCGACACCCTCTACGCCATCGCCTCGCGCCTGCGCCCGGATCCGTCGGTGAGCGTCGCGCGCATGATGGTGGCGCTGCAGCGCGCCAATCCCGACGCCTTCCTCGGCGGCAACATCAACCGTCTCAAGGCGGGGGTGGTGCTGCGCGTCCCCAGCCGGGCCGAGATCGAGGCCGTGGGCGCCGCCGAGGCGCTGGCCGAGGTGCGGCGGCAGAACGCCGCCTGGCGCACGGCCGCCGGCGGGCGCCGGGAGCCTCCGCCGGAGGTGGCGCAGGCCCCGGCGCCGGCGCGCCTCGAGGTGGTGGCCCCGGAGGGCGAGGAGGGGGGCGGGCGCCCCGGCGGCGCCGTGGGCGGCACCGCGGAGGCCGCCGCCGATGACGAGGTGCGCCGCCTCCAGCGCGAGCTTGCGCTCGCCACCGAGGCCGCCGAGGCGCGCCGGCTCGAGAACGAGGAGCTGCGTCAGCGGCTCGCGGAGCTGGAGAAGCGCATCGCCGAGATGCAGCGCCTGATCAGCCTGCGCGCGCAGACGCTGGCGGAGCTGCAGGCGCGGCAGGCGGCGGAGGCCGAGCAGGCCGCGGCGGGCGCACCCGCGACCGGCGAGGCGGGCGGCGCCGGGACGGCACCGGGGAGCGCCGGTGCCGAGACGGAGGCGCCGACCGCACCCGCAGCGGAGGAGTCGGCGCAGGCGCCGACCCCGGAGCCGGTGCCCGCCCCGAGGCCGGCGCCATCCGCGGCGCCGGCACCGCCCCCGGCGGCGGCCCCGCCGCCGCCGGGCCCCGTGGAGGCGGTGCGCGACGCCCTGCTGGGGGATCCGATGCGGATGGCCGCGGCCGGCGGCGCCCTGGTGCTGCTTCTCCTCCTGCTGCTGCTCGCCGTGCGTCGGCGCCGGCCCGCCGCCGAGGCGGCTCCGGCGGTGGCCGAGGCCGCGCCCGCCCCGGAGGTGCCGGCGCCCGAGCCGGAGCCGGCGGAGGCGGCGGCGATGGACGTGCCGCAAGCTGCGCCGCCGGCCGAGACGCCGGGCGAGGACACCATCCTCCTCGAGGAGTCCCCGGCCGGCGCCGAGGAGGTGGAGCGGATGCTCGCCGAGGCCGACGTCTATCTCGCCTACGGGCGTGCCGACCAGGCCGAGGCCATCGTCCGCAGGGGGCTCGAGTCCTACCCCGACCGCCTGGATCTGCGCCTGAAGCTCGCGGAGATCCACTACGCCAACCGCGACCGCGCGGCCTTCGAGCCGCTGGCGATGGAGCTTGCCGATGCGCTCAAGGCCCGGGGCGGCGGCGACTACGGCAAGCTCGTCCTTATGGGGCGCGACCTCTGCCCCGACAATCCGGCCTTCGCGGGCGACGGGGCCGCGGACCTCGCCGAGGCGGGGGAGGCGCCCGCGGCGGCGGAGGGCCCCCCGCCGGTCGACTTCCGGCTCGACTTCGAGGACGAGGCGACGCAGGCCCCGGAGGGCGAGGGCTCCAGCGTGGACCTGGAGATCCCGGGCGCGGGGGGGGAGGATCAGGAGGAATACTTCGACCTCGAGCTGGACACGGTGCGCGGGCAGGCGCCGCTGGACGCCGAGCTGGGGACCCCGGAAGGGGAGGCCGGGGAAGCGGCGCCCGCGGAGGAGGACGAGGGGCGTCGCGACTTCTCCATCGAATGGGACGTCACCGGCTCCGGGCTCGGCAAGGGCGCCGAGGAGGCGCCGCCGGCGCAGGAGGACGCGGGGGCCGAGCAGGCCGGCGTCGAGGACTTCTCGGTGGCCTGGGATGCCGGCGAGTCGGCGGGCGCCCCCGGGGCGGCGCCCGAGGGCGAGGTCGCGCCCGAGGCGGGCCCGGTGCCCGAGGAGGAGGACTTCTCCATCGACTGGAGCGAGGTGGGGCCGCGCGCCGAGCGCATCCGCGAGCTCGAGGAAGGCCTCGAGGGGGGCGATGCCGCGGCGCAGACGCCGCCGGAGGGGGCGGCGGAAGAACCGCTGGACCTGGATCTCGGCGTCGGGGAGGAGGGGGCGGCCCCGGAGGAGGCGGCGGAGGCGGCGGAGGCCCCGCCGAGGCGCGCCCTTGACGAGAGCGGCGACTACTCCATCGAGTGGGAGACCGCGGGGGTGTCCGAGGCGCCCGCCGAAGGGGCGTCCCCCGAGGAGGCGCGGCGGGCGGAGCCGCCCGCGGAGGAGGTCGGTGCCGGCGGGGACCGGGTGGAGGAGGTGTTGCCGGAGGAGGCCGCCGCAGGCGCGGAGCCTGTGGGAGAGGCGCCCACGGGGGCAGATGCCGCCCGCACGGAGCCGACGGGGGCGCCCGAAGGGCCTTCGGCCGCCGGTGACGGCGAGGCCGCCGGGGCGCCCCTGCCGGCCGACAGCCTGGGCGGCGACTTCTCGGTCGAATGGGATGCGGGCGCCCCGGGCGAGGCCAGCGGCGAGGTGGATCTCGCCGAGCTCGGCGAGGGGGCGGAGGAGGATCTGGTCGCCACCAAGCTGGACCTCGCGCGCGCCTACCTGGACATGGGCGACGAGGAGGGCGCGCGCGAGATCCTCGAGGAGGTGCTCGAGGAGGGCGACGAGGCCCAGCGCCGCGAGGCCGAGGAGCTGCTGGGGCGGCTGCCGGGGGCCTGACGTGGGGCGGGCGCGGATCGCGGGCCGCGGGTGCCCGCGGCGGGCACGGTGAGGGTCGCCCTCGGGGTCGAGTACGACGGCAGCGCCTTCCGCGGCTGGCAGGCGCAGGACGGCGAGCGCACGGTCCAGGCGGAGCTGGAGCGGGCGCTGTCGGTGGTCGCCGACGCCCCGGTGCGGGTGGTCTGCGCGGGGCGCACCGACGCCGGCGTCCACGCCACCGCGCAGGTGGTCCACTTCGACACCGAGGCCCGGCGCAGTCCGCGCAGCTGGGTCCTGGGGGCCAACGTCAACCTGCCCCCGGATGTGGGCGTGCGCTGGGCGCGGGAGGTGCCGGAGGCGTTCCACGCCCGCTTCTCGGCCACCGCGCGCCGCTACCGCTACGTCATCCTCAACCGCATGGACCGCCCGGCCCTCGCCCGCGGCCGCGTGGCCTGGGTGCACCGGCCCCTGGACGCGGCGCGCATGGCGGAGGCTGCCGCCCACCTGGTGGGCGAGCACGACTTCAGCGCGTTCCGTGCCGTGGCCTGCCAGGCGCGCCACCCGGTGCGGGAGCTGCGCGAGCTCACGGTGCGCCGTGCGGGGGACCTGGTGATCCTGGAGGCCGAGGCCAACGCCTTCCTCCATCACATGGTGCGCAACATCGCCGGCGTGCTCATCGACATCGGCCGGGGCAAGCGCCCGCCCTCGTGGGCGCGCGAGGTGCTGGAGGGCCGCGACCGCACCCGCGGCGGCTTCACCGCGCCGCCCGAGGGGCTCTACCTGGTGGCGGTGCGCTACCCGGCGCACTTCGGCATCCCCGAGCCCGACCTTGGGGCCGGCTGCACCGTCTGCTAACCTTGCCCGCCTATGCCCACGCGCACCCGGGTCAAGATCTGCGGCCTGAGGCGGCCGGCGGACGCCGTCGCCGCGGCGGCCGCGGGCGCCGACGCCATCGGTCTCGTCTTCTACGGGCCCAGCCCGCGGGCGGTGGACCTGGGGCAGGCGCTGGCGGTGGCGGCGGCGGTGCCCCCGTTCGTCGCCCGCGTGGCCCTGTTCGTGGATCCGGATCCCGAGCTGGTGCGGGGCGTGCTGGCCACGGTGCCGGTGGAGCTTCTCCAGTTCCACGGCGAGGAGCCGCCCGCCTTCTGCCGCAGCTTCGGCCGCCCCTACATCAAGGCGGTGCGGCTGCGGGAGGCGGGCGACTGGGCGCGGGCCGAGGCCCGCTGGGGCGACGCCGCGGCGCTGCTCGCCGACACCGACCGGCCGGGCAGGCCCGGCGGCACGGGCGAGACCTTCGACTGGTCGCTGGTGCCGGCGCACAGGCGGCTGCCGCTGATCCTCGCCGGGGGGCTGCGGCCGGACAACGTCGGCGCCGCGGTGCGCGCGGTCCGGCCCTACGCGGTGGACGTCAGCGGCGGCGTGGAGCGGGCGCCGGGGGAGAAGGACCCGGCGCGGATGGAGGCCTTTCTGGGGGAGGTGCGCGATGCCGACGCAGCCTGACCCGGCGCTGCCGGACGCCCGCGGGCACTTCGGCCCCTACGGCGGGCGCTTCGTGGCCGAGACCCTGATGCAGCCGCTGGAGGCGCTGGAGGCGGCCTGGCGCCGCTTCATGGCGGATCCCGGGTTCCTCGCCGAGCTGGATGCCGACCTCGCCCACTACGTGGGCCGCCCGACGCCCCTCTATCTGGCCGAGCGCTGGAGCCGGGCGCTGGGCGGGGCGCGGATCTATCTCAAGCGCGAGGACCTCAACCACACCGGGGCGCACAAGATCAACAACTGCGTCGGCCAGGCGCTGCTCGCCCGCCGCATGGGCAAGCGCAGGCTCATCGCCGAGACCGGCGCCGGCCAGCACGGGGTGGCCACGGCCACGGTGGCGGCCCGCCTGGGGATGGCGTGCGTGGTCTACATGGGCGCCGAGGACGTGCGCCGCCAGGCCATCAACGTCTACCGCATGCGCCTGCTGGGGGCCGAGGTGGTGCCGGTGGAGGCCGGGTCGCGCACCCTCAAGGACGCCCTCAACGAGGCCCTGCGCGACTGGGTCACCCACGTGGACGACACCTTCTACGTCATCGGCACGGTGGCCGGCCCCCATCCCTACCCGGCGATGGTGCGCGACTTCCAGGCCGTGATCGGGCGCGAGACGCGGGCCCAGATCCTCGAGCGCGAGGGCCGGCTGCCCGACGCCCTCGTGGCCTGCGTCGGCGGGGGCTCCAACGCCATCGGCCTCTTCCATCCCTTCCTCGCCGACGAGGCTGTCGCCCTCTGGGGGGTGGAGGCGGCGGGCGAGGGGCTCGCCAGCGGGCGGCACGCCGCGCCCCTGTGCGCCGGCGCCCCGGGGGTGCTGCACGGCAACCGCACCTATCTCATGGAGGACGACGACGGCCAGATCCTCGCCACCCACTCCATCTCCGCCGGGCTCGACTACCCGGGGGTCGGTCCGGAGCACGCCTGGCTCAAGGACACGGGGCGGGCCCGCTACGTCGCCGTCACCGACGAGGAGGCCCTGGCCGCCTTCCACGAGCTCGCCCGCACCGAGGGCATCCTGCCGGCGCTGGAGTCGGCCCACGCCCTCGCCTGGGCGCGCCGGCTGGCACCGGAGCTCGGCCGCGACGCCGTCGTGGTGGTCAACCTCTCCGGGCGCGGCGACAAGGACATCCACACCGTGGCGGCGCGGGAGGGGATCGAGGTATGAGCCGGATCGCGGCCCGCTTCGAGGCGCTGCGCGCGGCGGGGCGGACGGGGCTGGTGCCCTTCCTCACCGCCGGCGACCCGGACGCGGAGACGACCCTGCGTGCCCTGCACGCGCTGGTGGCGGCGGGGGCCGACGTGGTGGAGCTGGGGGTGCCCTTCTCCGACCCCATGGCCGACGGCCCCGTGATCCAGCGCGCCAGCGAGCGCGCCCTCGCCGCCGGCATGACCCTGCGCGGCGTGCTGGAGCTGGTCCGTCGCTTCCGCGAGTCCGATGCCGAGACCCCGGTGGTCCTCATGGGCTATCTCAACCCGGTGGAGCGCATGGGCTACGAGGCCTTCGCCGAGGCCGCCGCGGCGGCGGGCGCCGACGGCGTCCTCACCGTGGACCTGCCGCCGGAGGAGGGCGAGGGGCTGTTCGCCGCGCTGCGCGCCCGCGGGCTCGATCCGGTGCTGCTCGCCGCCCCCACGACGCCGCCGGCGCGGCTTGCGCGCATCGGCGCCGAGGGCTCCGGGTTCCTCTACTACGTCTCCCTCAAGGGGGTGACCGGCGCCGCCCACCTCGATCCCGGGGCGGTGGCGGAGGGGGTGGCGCGGGTGCGCGCGGCGGTGGATCTGCCGGTGGCGGTGGGCTTCGGCATCCGCGACGCCGCCTCGGCGGCGCGGGTGGGGCGGCTCGCCGACGCGGTGGTGGTGGGCAGCGCGGTGGTGGCGGCCATGGAGGCGGCGCAGGCGGCGGGCGCCGATCCGGCCGCGGCCGCAGCCGAGGTGCTGGCGCCGATGCGCGCCGCCCTGGACGCAGGGGAGGGGGAGCCGTGAGCTGGTTCGAGCGCCTGGTGCCGTCGCGGATCCGCACCGAGGGGCGGCGCAGCAAGAAGGTCCCGGAGGGGCTCTGGACCAAGTGCCCGGGGTGCGCCGCGATCCTCTACCGGCCCGAGCTGGAGCGCAACCTGGAGGTCTGCCCCAAGTGCGGCCACCACATGCGCATCGGCGCCCGCCGCCGCCTCGACGCCTTCCTCGACGCCGAGCCGCGCGAGGAGATCGGGGCGGAGCTGGCGCCGGTGGATGCCCTGCGCTTCCGCGACAGCAAGCGCTACAAGGATCGCATCGCCCAGGCCCAGAAGAGCACCGGGGAGCGGGATGCGCTGGTGGTGCTGCGCGGCGCCCTCGAGGGCCGGCCCCTGGTGGCGGCGGCCTTCGAGTTCGCCTTCATGGGCGGGTCCATGGGCTCGGTGGTGGGCGAGCGCTTCGTGCGCGGGGTCGAGCGCTGCCTCGACGAGGGCATCCCCCTGGTCTGCTTCACCGCGAGCGGCGGCGCGCGCATGCAGGAGGCCCTCTTCTCCCTCATGCAGATGGCCAAGACCAGCGCCGCCCTCGAGCGGATGCACCGCGCCGGGCTGCCCTACATCTGCGTCCTCACCGACCCCACCACCGGCGGCGTCTCGGCGAGCCTCGCCATGCTCGGCGACCTCCTCATCGCCGAGCCGGGGGCGCTGATCGGCTTCGCCGGGCCGCGCGTGATCCAGCAGACCGTGCGCGAGACCCTGCCGGAGGGCTTCCAGCGCAGCGAGTTCCTCCTCGAGCACGGCGCCATCGACATGATCGTGGACCGCCGCGCGCTGCGCCCGCGCATCGCGCTGCTGCTGGACCTCCTCCTCGGCGGCGCCGCCGCCTGAGCCGTGGCCGCCGATCTCGCCGGGTGGCTCGATCGCATCGGGCGGGCCCACCCCAGGGCCATGGAGCTCGGCCTCGAGCGGGTGCGGGCCGTGCTCGCGCGGCTCGGCTGGCAGGGGGCGCCGTGGCCGGTGGTGACGGTGGCGGGGACCAACGGCAAGGGCTCGGTGGTGGCCCTGCTGGAGGCGGCCTGCCTCGCCGCCGGGCGCCGTGTCGGGGCCTACACCTCGCCCCATCTCGTGCGCTTCAACGAGCGGGTGCGCATCGGCGGTGCCGAGGCCGGCGACGAGGCCCTGTGCGAGGCCTTCGCCCGCGTCGAGGCCGCCCGCGGCGACATCCCCCTCACCTACTTCGAGTTCGCCACCCTTGCCGCGCTGGTCCTCTTCGCCGAGGCCGGGATCGAGGCGGCGGTGCTGGAGGTGGGGCTCGGCGGGCGGCTGGACGCGGTCAACGCCGTCGACCCGGACGTGGCCGTGATCACCCAGGTCGCCCTCGACCACACCGAGTGGCTGGGGCCCGACCGCGAGGCCATCGGCGCCGAGAAGGCGGGGATCCTGCGCCCGGGGCGCCCGGCGGTGGTGGGCGAGGCGGCGCCGCCGCGCAGCGTTCTCGAGGCGGCGGCCCGGCTCGGGGCGGCGATCCGCGTGGCGGGCAGGGACTACCGCTGGGAGGCGGCGGGCGGCGGCTGGCGCTTCCGCTGCGACGGGGTGGACGAGCGCCTGCCCGCGCCGGCGCTCCCCGGCGCGCACCAGCTCGCCAACGCCGCCTGCGCGCGCATGGCCTTCGAGCTGCTGCGCACGCATCTCGCCGCACCGGCCGCGGCCTTCGCCGAGGGGCTTGTGCGGGTGCGTCTGGCGGGGCGGCTGCAGGTGGTGCCGGGGACGCCCGAGCTCGTCCTGGACGTGGCCCACAACCCGGCGGCCGCGGCGGCCCTTGCGGCCTGGCTCGCGGCCTGCAGGCGGCCGACGGCGGCGGTCCTCGGGATGCTCGCGGACAAGGACGCCGCGGCGACGGTGGCGGCGCTGGCGCCGGTGGTGGACGCCTGGCACACGATCCCGCTGCCGGGGGCGCGCGGGCGCAGCGCGGAGGATCTGGCGCGGGCGGTGCGGGGCGCGGCCCCGGGGGCGGTGGTGGCGGCCTGGCCCGATGTGGGGGCGGCCCTTGCGGCGGCGCGCGCGGCGGTGCCGGCACAGGGGCGGGTGGTGGTGACCGGCTCCTTCCTCACCGTCGGCGCCGCCTTGCCGCTGGTGGGGGCGGCGCCGTAACCTTGGGCGCGTGAGCGACCGGATGCAGCAGCGCCTGGTCGGGGCCGTGGTCCTGGTGGCCCTGGCGGTGATCTTCGTCCCCATGATCCTGGAGCGCGGCGGCGGCGCGCTGCCCGAGGCGGCGATCCCGCCGCGGCCCGAGATCCCCCCGGCCCTCGACCGCGCCCCCGAGCCCGTGGCGCCGCCGCAGGTGGCGGCGGTGCCGCCGCGCCAGCCCGAGCCGGCCCCGCAGGTGCCGGTGCCGCCGCAGGCGCGTGAGGCCGCCGAGGCGGCCCGCGCCATCCCGCCCGCCGAGGCCTGGGTGGTGCAGGTGGGCAGCTTCGGCCGCCGCGACAACGCCGTCGCCCTGCGCGATCGGCTGCGCAAGGCCGGCTTCACCGCCTTCATCGAGGAGGCGGAGGCGGGCGGGGAGACCGCCTACCGGGTCCGCGTCGGGCCGGAGCTCGGCGAGGACGAGGCGAAGGCCCTGCAGCGGCGGCTCGCCGGCGAGCAGGGGCTCGAGGGGGTGGTGCTGCGCCTGCGCTGAGGCGCACCGCCCGCGGCTTGAAGGCGGCGCCGCCGGCCCCCATTTCGGGCCCGGTCCACGCACCCGACGGAGGAGGAAGCCCAAGGTGAAGGTACGCAAGGCCGTCTTTCCGGTCGCCGGGCTCGGCACCCGGTTCCTGCCCGCCACCAAGGCGAGCCCCAAGGAGATGCTGCCGGTGGTGGACAAGCCGCTGATCCAGTACGCCGCCGAGGAGGCGGTGGCCGCCGGCATCAGCGAGCTGATCTTCGTCACCAGCTCCGCCAAGCGCGCCATCGAGGACCACTTCGACAAGAACTTCGAGCTGGAGGTGGAGCTGGAGCGGCGCGGCAAGCACGCGCTGCTCGAGCAGGTGCGCCGCATCGTCCCGGCGGGGGTGAGCTGCGTCTACGTGCGCCAGCCCGAGGCCCTGGGCCTCGGCCACGCGGTGCTGTGCGCCCGCCAGGTGGTGGGCGAGGAGCCCTTCGCGGTGATCCTCGCCGACGACCTCATCGACGGCGGCGACCGTCCCGTGCTGGCGCAGATGGTGGAGGCCTTCGAGCGCGAGGGGGCGAGCATCCTCGCGGTGGAGGAGGTGGACCCCGAGGAGACCCACAAGTACGGGGTGGTCAAGCCCGAAGGGGGCGAGGGGGCGTTGGTGCGCATCCGGGGCATCGTCGAGAAGCCGCACCCGGAGGTGGCGCCCTCCAACCTCGCGGTGGTGGGGCGCTACGTGCTGACGCCGCGGATCCTCGACCTGCTCGAGCACACCGAGCGCGGCGCCGGCGGCGAGATCCAGCTCACCGACGCCATCGCCGAGCTCCTCCATCACGAGCCCGTCTTCGCCTACCGCTACCGCGGCCGGCGCTACGACTGCGGCAGCAAGCTGGGCTATCTCGAGGCGACGGTGGAGTACGGGCTGCGCCACCCGGAGCTGGGCGAGGACTTCCGCCGCTACCTCGCAGGCCGCTGCCCCGGGCTCTGAGGCGCCGCCTCCCTGCGCCCGAGGCGCGGATCCAGCGCGGCGCCCCACGCCCGCAGCGCGCGCCAGAGGGTCTCGAGGCGGTCGGTGAGGGCGTGGTCGGCGGCGAGCAGCAGCAGCTCCGCCTGCGGATTGCGCTCCAGGTAGCGGACGCTGTCGCTCCAAGGGACCACCTCGTCGCGGATGCCGTGCACCACCAGCGCCGGCAGGGTCCGGCGGCCGGGCTCGGCGGGGTGGCGGCGGGCGTCCTCGACGAGCCCGTAGTGGAGGCGGTGCCGGCCGCCCCGGGCGTAGTGCGCCACCTCCATCCAGCCGCGGCGCCGCCATGCGTCGTGGGCCGCTTCGCCGATGTGGGCGAGGTAGCGCTCGAGGAAGCGGAAGGCGGGGGCGAGGAGGGCGAGGGCGGCGACGCGCGGCTCGTCGTCGGCGACGAGGGCGGCCACGTACCCCCCCATGCTGGAGCCGACGAGGGCCACGGGCCCCGGGGCGGCGGCGATGCGCCCGCGCACCGCCTCCACCTGGGCCGTGAGGGTCAGGGTCTCGAAGCGGGGGAGGTTGAGGTCGGGGGTCTCGAGGTCGATGCCGCACGCGGCGAGGCGCGTGCGCAGGAAGGTCCCCTTGGTGGTGGCGGGCCCCGAGGCGAAGCCGTGGAGATAGATCCAGTGCATGCTGCCCGATCCGCGCCGGCGTCGGCGCGAGGATGCCACGAAAAGGGGGGAGGGGTCGCCCCCTCCCCCCGGGCGGCGGCGGTCCGCCGGCGCGCTCAGAAGACGTAGCGGCCGGAGAACTGCAGGCGGTTGAGCTCGCCCTCGTCGCCGTTGAAGAGCTCGCGCTTGCCGTAGAGGTACTCGATGCCGTAGCGCACGTTCTTCTGCGGGCTCCACATCAGGTTCAGGTGCACCGACTGCACCGTCTCCTCCTCGGTGTCGGCGAGGCCCGTCTCCTGGTCGATGTCGGCGATGCCGTAGACCAGGTTGGAGCGCACCGTCGGCGTCCACCAGTGCTGATAGGCGACGAAGCCCTGCACCGACGAGACCGCGCTCAGGGTGCCGTCGGCCCGCAGCACGGCGTCGGGGGAGAGGGCGAGGCTGGCGTAGCGGCCGATGCCGTCGCCGCCGTTGATCTCGAAGCGGAGGTTGTCCTTGCCCCCGCCCACATTGATGCGCCCGCCCACGGCGCCCCAGAAGGCGGTCTCGGTCTCGTCCTTGGTCCCCTCGTTACGCAGCTGCCGGAAGACGCCCAGCACCGAGACGGTGCCCCAGGCGCGGTTCCAGTTGATTGACGCGGCCGATGATGTCGGGGATCTGGTCGTCGTCCACGACCATGAAGCTGCCGCCGGAGGCGTCGAAGAGGAACGACTCCGGGTTCTCGAAGGCGAGCTGGAAGCTGCCGCCCTCGAAGGGGAAGGTGAGCCGCACCTGGCCCTGGCGCACGAAGCTGTCGCCGGCGGGGCCGCCGAAGTCGTTGGTCTCGGGCAGCGCCGGCAGGATCATCACCGTCGACCAGGTGCGCCCCATGAGGATGTTGTTCCAGGTGAAGTAGGCGTGGCGGATGCGCGCCCCGCGCGAGTTGGACACCACCTGGTTGCCCTCGGCGGTGTCGAAGTCGAACTCCAGGTGGCTGTTGAGGGGGCCCTTGTCGGTGGGGGTGGAGGTCTTGATCCAGACCCGGCTCTCGCGGCCGTTGAACTGGATCTGGTCGGTGCCCTCCTCCTTGCCGTCGATGGGGATGGCCGAGGGCGTGAACTCGATGTTGGCCTGCGAGTCCTCGCCGGCGGTGACGTCGTTGTAGATGATGTCGAGCTTGACGTAGCCGCCGAGGTCGAGCTTGGTGCTGGTGCCCGGCACCTGGAACTCGACGGCCGCGGCCGGGGCCGCGGCGAGGGCGGCGGCCAGGGTGCCGGCGGCGCTCGCGGTGGCGACGAAGGAACGGCTGCCTCGCGTCATGGTGCTCTCCTTCCTCTCTCGGGTGTCTCGACGGAAAGCCCCACCCTCTTCTGCCCCGGGGTGGTGGCGGGGGCCCCTCCCCGGCCGCCGGAGACGTTCCGGAACGACCGGACCAAAACGCAGTTTTGACCCCTATACAACAATTGCAAGACCAGCGTTGCCCCGATGCGCCGACGTCCACGGCCGTTGCCCAGACGCTACAGGGCCGCAGGCGTGGATCAGAATATCATCGGATGCTAAAGTACCGCCCCTGCGACCGCACGGGAGGACGAAGCCATGACGGTGGATCGACTGGTGCTGGCCTTCGCGGGCCTCTTCATCCTCGCAAGCCTGGCCCTCGCGCAGCTGCACGACCCGCGCTGGCTGTGGTTCACGGCCTTCGTGGGGGCGAACCTGCTGCAGGCGGCCTTCACCCGCTTCTGCCCGCTGGCGCGGATCCTCGCCCGCCTCGGCGCACCCAGGGGCACGATCTTCTCCTGACCCGGGTCAGGGCGGCCGGCGGCGGCCGCGGTACAATGGCCCGGCCCGCCGCGGGCGGGCCGGGACCGAGGATGGAGACCGACACGCTCATCTGCCGCCTGCGCCGTGCCGTTGCCGGGCCGCCCGGCGAGGCCGGCGGCGACCATCGCCTCGATCCGGGGCTGGCGCCGCGCGCCCCGGCGGTGGCGGCGGCGGTGCTGGTGCCCGTGCTCCGCCGGCCTGCGCCCACCGTCCTCCTCACCCGCCGCACCGACCATCTCCACGACCACGCCGGCCAGGTGAGCCTGCCGGGGGGGCGCTGCGAACCCGGCGATCCGCACCCGGAGGCCACCGCCCTGCGCGAGAGCGAGGAGGAGATCGGGCTCGCCCCGGGGGCGGTGGAGATCCTCGGGCGCCTGGAGCGCTACGAGACCGTGACGGGCTTCGCCATCACGCCGGTGCTGGCGCTGGTGGACGGCGGTTTCGTGCCGCGGCCCGACCCCTTCGAGGTGGCGGAGGTCTTCGAGGTGCCGCTGGCGCAGGTCCTCGATCCCGCCGCCTACCGCCTGGAGCGGCGCGAGGTGGCGGGCCGGCGGCGCACCTTCCGCGTCCTGCCCCACCCGCGGCACTTCATCTGGGGGGCCACCGCCGGGATCCTCTACCGGCTCGCCTGCCGCTGCGCCGACGCCGCCGCCGGGGTATGATCGGCCCCCGGTCCGCTCCCGGAGGTCCCCGGTGAAGTACCTGATCGTCGTCGGCGACGGCATGAGCGACGAGCCCGTCGCCGCCCTCGGCGGGCGCACCCCGCTCGCGGCCGCGTGCACGCCGCACCTCGACCGCATGGTACGCGCGGGGGTGGGGGGCGCGGCGCGCCTGACTCCGGAGGGCTTCGAGCCCGGCAGCGACGTCGCCAACCTCGGGCTGCTGGGTTGCGACGTGCGCGAGGGCTACACCGGCCGCAGCCCGCTGGAGGCGGCGGCGATGGGGGTCGCCCTCGGACCCGGCGACGTCGCCTTTCGCTGCAACCTGGTCAGCCTCGCGGGGGAGGGCACCGTCATGGGCGACTTCTCCGCCGGGCACATCGGCAGCGCCGAGGCGGCGGAGATCGTCGCCGACCTGGACCGCCGCCTCGGCGGCGACGGCATCCGCTTCCACGCCGGCGTCGGCTACCGCCACCTGATGGTCTGGGCCGGCGGGAGTGATGCCGTGCGCTGCGTGCCGCCGCACGACATCATGGGCCGGGCGCTCGCGCCGCACCTGCCGACGGGGCCCGGGGCGGAGCGGCTGCGGGGGCTGATGGAGGCGGCGCGGGCGATCCTCGCCGACCACCCCGTCAACCGCCGCCGGCGCGCGCGGGGGGAGGCGGCCGCGGACGGCATCTGGCTCTGGGGGCAGGGGCGCAGGCCGCGCCTTGCGCCGCTCGCCGAGCGCTTCGGGGTCACGGGCGCCATGATCTCGGCGGTGGATCTGCTCAAGGGCATCGCCCTGCACCTGGGGATGGAGGTGGTGGAGGTGCCGGGCGCCACCGGGTGGATCGACACCGACTACGAGGGCAAGGCCGCGGCGGCGATGGCGGCCCTGGATCGGCACGATCTCGTCTGCGTCCACCTGGAGGCGCCGGACGAGGCCGGGCATGCCGGTCGCGCCGACCTCAAGGTGCAGGCCATCGAGGATCTGGACCGGCGGCTCCTGGGGCCGCTGCTGGCGCATCTGGAGGCGCGGGGCGGGCCGTGGCGCGCGCTGGCCCTGCCCGACCACCCGACCCCGGTGCGCCTGCGCACCCACGCCGCGGGGCCCGTGCCCTTCGCCGCCTGCGGCGAGGGCATCGCCCCCGACGGCAACACGCGCTACGACGAGGACCTGCTCGCGCACCCGGGGCGGGTCTTCGACCCGGGCCACGGGCTCCTGCCCTGGTTCCTGGGGCGGGGCTGAGGCGGCGCGGCCGCGCAGCGGCTATCCTCAGGGCAGGCGTCCCATGGAGGCAGGGTCATGCGTGCCTATCTCCTCATGACCGGCAGCGGCCCCCTGGTGATCCTCACCTCCCACGCCAGCCTCACCGACCCCTCGCTGCTGGAGAAGCTGCGCGCCAAGGGGGTGGAGAAGTTCATCGCCTATCCCATCCCCCTGGAGGAGGCGAGGGCGCGCTACGGCGGGCACTTCCAGGTGGTGGTCAACGACCTGCGCGAGAGCGACGACCTGCGCGTGCTCGACTACAACGGTGAGCGCGCCTTCCGCCTCTTCCGCCTGCGGGACCTCGGCGAGCCCATCGTCCACGACCCGGACTGAGGCCCGGGGCGCGCGGTCCTAGCGCGCCAGCGCCTCGCGCAGGGCGGCGATGGCGTCCAGCGCCTCGGGGTTGGCGAGGGCGTCGCGGTTGGTCACCGGCTCGCCCTGGATGACGCGGGTGGCGGCGAGCTCCACCTTCTTGCCGCTGATGGTGCGGGGCACGTCGGGGATCTGGAGGATGCGCGCGGGGACGTGCCGCGGCGTGGCGTTGCGGCGGATCTCGTCGCGGATGCGCCGCGCGAGCGCCTCGTCCAGGGTCAGCCCCTCGCGCAGGACCACGAACAGCACCACGCGCACGTCGTTGTCCCAGGGCTGGCCGATGACCAGCGAGTCCACCACCTCGTCCAGCCCCTCCACGACGCGGTAGATCTCGGCGGTGCCGATGCGCACCCCGCCCGGGTTGAGGGTGGCGTCGGAGCGGCCGTAGACGATGACGCCGCCGCGCGGGGTGATCTCGATGTAGTCGCCGTGGCGCCACACGCCGGGGAAGTGGCGGAAGTAGGCGTCGCGGTAGCGCTCGCCGTCGGGGTCGTTCCAGAAGCCCACCGGCATGGAGGGGAAGGGGGCGGTGCAGACCAGCTCGCCCTTCTCGCCGATGACGGGACGGCCGGTCTCGTCCCAGGCCTCCACGCGCATGCCGAGACCGCGCTTCTGGATCTCGCCGGCGTAGACGGGGCTTATGGGCGAGCCCAGCATGAAGCAGGAGACGATGTCGGTGCCGCCGGAGATGGAGGCGAGCTGCAGGTCGGCCTTGACGTTGCCGTAGACCCACTCGAACTGCTCGGGGGCGAGGGGCGAGCCGGTGGAGAGCAGGGCGCGCAGGCGCGAGAGGTCGAAGTCGCGCCCCGGGACGAGGCCCGCCTTCTCCACCGCGGAGAGGAACTTGGGGCTGGTGCCGAGGACGTCGAGGCCGAGCCGCTCGGCGAGCCGCCAGAGCACGCCGAGGTCCGGGTGCGAGGGGCTGCCCTCGTAGAGGACCACGGTGGCACCCACGAAGAGCGCGCTCACCAGCCAGTTCCACATCATCCAGCCGCAGGTGGTGAAGTAGAGGATGCGCTCGCCGGGGCGCAGGTCGGTGTGGAGGATGAGCTCCTTGGCGTGCTGGATGAGGGTGCCGCCGGCGCCGTGGACGATGCACTTGGGCGCGCCGGTGGTGCCGGAGGAGTAGAGGATGTAGACCGGGTGGTCGAAGGGCAGGGCCGCGAACTCGATCTCCTCGGCGTCGCCGGCGAGCGCCTCGGCCCACGGCACGGCGCCGCGGATCCCGCCGAGATCGGGGGCCTCCGAGAGGTAGGGCACCACCACCACGCGCTCGATGGCCGGGATCTCCCGCGCCACGTGGGCCACCCGCTCCAGGGTGTCGAAGCGGCGGCCGTTGTAGAAGTAGCCGTCGGTGGCGATGAGGACCTTGGGCTCGATCTGGCCGAAGCGGTCCATGACGCCGCGGAAGCCGAAGTCGGGGCTGCAGGAGGACCAGATGGCGCCGAGGCTGGTGGCGGCGAGCATGCCGATCACGGTCTCGGGGCGGTTGGGCATGAAGGCGGCGACGCGGTCACCCGGCCCGACGCCGGCCTCGCGCAGGAAGCGGGCGAGGCGCGCCACCTGCCGGTGCAGCTCGGCATAGGTCAGGGTGACGGGCTCGCCGCCGCGCTCGTCGGCGGCGATGAGCGCCGGTGTGTCGTCGCGGCGCGAGAGCAGGTTCTCGGCGAAGTTGAGGGTGGCGCCGCGGAACCACCGCGCCCCCGGCATCCGCGGATCTTCCAGCACCGCGTGGTAGGGGGTATGGGCGCGGATGCCCACGAAGTGCCACACGCTCTCCCAGAAGGCCGCAAGGTCGCTCACGGACCACGCCCAGAGGCTGTCGTAGTCGGCGGCCTCGACGCCGTGGCGCTCGCGCACGAAGCGCATGAAGCGGGTCAGGTTGGCGCGCTCGATGCGCTCCGGCGAGGGGGTCCAGAGGGGTCGCACGGAATCGCTCATGGGCTCCTCCTTCCTCCGCGCTGTGGCGGGATTCTACCTGCCGGGGGGGCGAGCGCGAGCAGCAGGCCGATCAGGGTCTTGGCGTCGCGGATGGTGCCGTCGCGGCACCAAGCGAGGGCCTCGCCGGCATCCACCCAGTGCACCTCGATGCACTCGTGCCGCTCGTGGGCGGTGCCCACCCGCCGCAGCCCCTCGGCGCGGAAGACGTGGATCACCTCGTCGCAGAAGCCGGGCGTGGTCAGGAACGAGGCCACCGGCGTCCACCGCGCCGCCTCGACGCCCGCCTCCTCGGCGAGCTCGCGGCGAGCGGTCTCGAGCGGGTCCTCACCGCGGTCGATCTTGCCCGCCGGCAGCTCCCAGAGCCAGCCCCCGGCGGCGTGGCGGTACTGGCGCAGCAGGCACACGCGCCCGGCCTCCAGCGCCACCGCCGCCGCGCCGCCCGGGTGGTGCACCACTTCGAGCGCGATGCGCCGCCCGTCCGGCAGCACCGCCTCCTCGATGCCGAGGTCGACGACGCGGCCGCGATGGATCGGACGCCGGCTCACACCGCGACCAGGGCGCGCTCGCTGCCGTGGAGCTGGGCGTCCACCACCGCGAGGGCGGCGGCGTTGACGATGCGGCGCACCGTGGCCGAGGGCGTGAGCACGTGCGCCGGGTGGGCGCAGCCGAGCAGGATCGGGCCGATGGCCACCCCGTCGCCGAGGACCTTGAGCAGGTTGTAGGCGATGTTGGCGGCATCCACCGTGGGCATGATGAGCAGGTTGGCGGTGCCGTGCAGGCGCGAGTTGGGGAAGATGCGGGCGCGGATGGCCTCGCTGAGGGCGGCGTCGGCGTGCATCTCGCCCTCCACCTCCAGGTGCGGGGCGCGGCGCATGAGGATCTTGAGCGCCTCGCGCATCTTCTGCGCCGAGGGCGCCTCGGAGGTGCCGAAGTTGGAGTGCGACAGCAGCGCCACCTTCGGATGGATGCCGAAGCGCTGCACCTCCTCGGCGGCGAGCATGGTGATCTCGGCGATCTCCTCGGCGTCGGGGTCGGCGTTGACGTAGGTGTCGGCGATGAAGAACGTGCCCTGCTTGAGCACGAGCACGTTCATGGTGGCCACCTGCCGCACCCCGGGGCGCCGCCCGAGGACGTCGATGACGTGCTTGAGGTGGCGGTGGAAGCGGCCGGTGGTGCCGCAGATGAGGGCGTCGGCGGCCCCGCGCAGGACCATCAGGGCGGCGATCACGGTCTGGCGCGTGCGCACGATCTTGCGCGCGTAGTCGGGCGAGACCCCGCGCCGCTCCATGATGCGGTGGTACTGCTGCCAGTACGACTTGTACTCGGGGTGGTCGAGGATGTTGACGAGCTCGTAGTGCTCGCCCTCCACCAGGCGCAGCCCCAGCTGCTCGATGCGGCTGCGGATCACGCTCGGGCGGCCGATGAGGATCGGGCGCGCCAGCCCCTCGGCGACGATCTGGCTCACCGCCTGCAGCACGCGCGGCTCCTCGCCCTCGGCGAAGGCGATGCGCTTGGGATCCTGCTTGGCGCACTCGAAGATGGGCTTCATCACCAGCCCGGACTTGAAGACGAACTGCTGCAGCCGCTCGCGGTAGGCGCGGAAGTCCTCGATGGGGCGGGTCGCCACCCCCGTCTCCATGGCGGCGCGCGCCACCGCCGGCGCGATCTCCACGATCAGGCGCGGGTCGAAGGGCTTGGGGATGAGGTAGTCGGGGCCGAAGCGCAGGCTCTGCCCGCCGTAGGCGGCGACCACGATGTCGGAGGGCTCGGCCAGGGCCAGGTTGGCGATGGCCTTGACGCAGGCGATCTTCATCGCCTCGTTGATGGTGGTGGCGCCGACGTCCAGCGCGCCGCGGAAGATGAAGGGGAAGCAGAGGACGTTGTTGACCTGGTTGGGGTAGTCGGAGCGCCCGGTGGCGATGATGGCGTCGGGGCGCACCGCCTTGGCCTCCTCGGGCAGGATCTCCGGCACGGGGTTGGCCAGGGCGAGGATGATCGGGCGCTCGGCCATCCGTGCCACCATCTCCTGCGTCAGCACCCCGGGGGCGGAGAGGCCGAGGAAGATGTCGGCGCCGACGATGGCCTCGCCGAGGGTGCGGGCCTCGGTGTCGGCGGCGTACTCGGCCTTGCGCGGGTCCATGTCGGCCTCGCGGCCGCGGTGGATGACGCCGTGGCGGTCGCAGACGATGACGTGCTCGCGCCGCAGGCCCAGGCTCACCAGCAGGTCGAGGCAGGCGAGCCCCGCCGCCCCCGCGCCCGAGGCCACCAGCCGCACCTCCTCGATGCGCTTCTCCACCACGCGCAGGGCGTTCAACACCGCGGCGGCGACGATGATGGCGGTGCCGTGCTGGTCGTCGTGGAAGACCGGGATGCGCATGCGCTCGCGCAGCCTGCGCTCGATCTCGAAGCACTCGGGGGCCTTGATGTCCTCGAGGTTGATGCCGCCGAAGGTGGGCTCGAGGCTGGCGACGATCTCCACGAAGCGCTCGGGGTCGCGCTCGTCGATCTCGATGTCGAAGACGTCGATGCCGGCGAACTTCTTGAACAGGACCCCCTTGCCCTCCATCACCGGCTTCGCCGCCAGCGGCCCGATGGCCCCGAGCCCCAGCACCGCGGTGCCGTTGGTGACCACCGCGACCAGGTTGGCGCGCGAGGTGACGCGCCCGGCCTCGGCGGGGTCGGCGACGATGGCCTCGCAGGCCGCGGCCACGCCCGGCGAGTAGGCCAGCGCCAGGTCGCGCTGGTTCGACAGGGGCTTGGTGGGCGTGACCTCGATCTTGCCGGCGGTCGGCGAGCGGTGGTAGTGCAGGGCGGCTTCACGCAGGTCCTCGGGCATGGGCTCCTCCGCAACGCGAACGCCGCCGCCTCCCGGGGGGAGCCGCGGCGGCGGGGTGGGGGGCGGGCCTTCCGCTGCCGCGCCCCAAGCCGTTCAATTCTAGCATAAGCATGGGTTATGACCTGGCGGCCTCGGCCGCCTTGGCCTCCGCCCACAGGGCCTCGAGGGCCTCGGCATCGAGCGCGGCGAGGGCCGTCCCGCGCGCCGCGGCGAGGCGTTCCATGGTCCGGAAGCGGGCCTCGAAGCGGGCGGTGGCGCGGCGCAGGGCGTCCTCGGCGTCCACCCCCAGGTGGCGGGCGAGGTTGACGGCGGCGAAGAGGAGGTCGCCGAGCTCGTCGGCGAGCCGGGCGCGGTCGCGGGCGGCGAGCTCGGCGGCGAGCTCCGCCGTCTCCTCGCGCACCTTCTCCAGCACCGCCTCCGGCGCGTCCCAGTCGAAGCCGACGCGGGCCGCGCGCCGCTGCACCTTGGCCGCCCGCACCAGCGCCGGCAGGGCGAGGGCGATGCCGTCGAGGGCGCTGTCCGCCGCGCCCCGCTCGGCGGCCTTGATGGCCTCCCAGTGGCGGCTCTGCGCCGCGGCGTCGTCCACCGACGCGTCGCCGAAGACGTGGGGGTGGCGGCGGCGCATCTTGGCCACCAGCCCGTCGATGACGGCGCGCAGGTCGAAGGCGCCCTGCTCCTCCGCCATGCGGGCGTGGAAGACCACCTGGAAGAGGAGGTCGCCCAGCTCCTCGCGCAGGGCCCCGAGGTCGCCGCGGGCGATGGCGTCGGCGACCTCGTAGGCCTCCTCGATGGTGTAGGGGGCGATGGTGGCGAAGGTCTGGGCGCGGTCCCAGGGGCAGCCCCGCTCCGGGTCGCGGAGCCGTGCCATGAGGTCGATGAGGCGGCGCAGCCGCGCCGCGTCGTCCTCGAGGGCGGGGGCGAGCCCGGGGAAGGCGGCGGCGATCAGGCGCGGGAGCACCCCGGCGGCGGGGCCGCGGAGCACGTGGTGGGCGTGCGCGCTGAGGGGGGTCGCCTCCGGGTTGATCTCCGCCACCACGGCGCCCGCGGCGAGCGCCACCCGCGCGAGGGAGGCGGCCGGCTCCACCCGTGCCGAGGTACCCACCACCAGCAGGACCTCGCACGAGGCGGCCGCCGCGCGGGCGGTGTCGAGGGCCTCGGCGGGCACCGCCTCGCCGAACCACACCACGTCCGGGCGCAGCAGCGCGTCGCAGCGGGGGCAGTGCGGCGGGTGCGGCGGCGGGGGGAAGGGGTAGCGGGCGGCGCAGCCGGTGCAGCGGGCGCGGGTGAGGGTGCCGTGCAGCTCCACGAGGCGGCGGCTGCCGGCGCGGCGGTGCAGCCCGTCGACGTTCTGCGTCACCAGCGTGAAGTGCTCGGACTGGGCCTCCGCGAGGGCGAGGGCGCGGTGGGCGGCGTTGGGCTCGGCGCGGGCGACGAGGGCGTGCCGCCAGGCGTACCAGTCCCAGACCAGCGCGGGGTCGCGGGCGAAGGCCTCGGGGGTGGCCAGCTCGTGGGGGTCGTACCGGGCCCAGAGGCCGGTGGCGGCGTCGCGGAAGGTGGGCACGCCGCTCTCGGCGGAGACGCCGGCGCCGGTGAGGACGGCGATGCGCCGGGCCTTGGCCAGCGCCTGCACGAGGGCCTGCGGCGGGACGGGTTCCTCCACGCCCCCGTTGTAGAGGGCGCGGCGCCTGGGGTCAAGCGCGGCCCTGTACAGGGGCCGGCCGGCGCCCTACCTTGTAGGGGTCGAGCTGGGGGATCGCGGGGCAGGTGGTCGAGCACTACAGCCGCAACACCGAGGGCCGGGACTTCGTCTGCGGCGACATCCACGGCGAGTACCGGATGCTGGAGCGGGCGCTCGCGCAGGTGCGCTTCGATCCGGCGCGCGACCGCCTCTTCTGCGTCGGCGACCTGGTGGACCGCGGCCCCGCCTCCCGCGAGGCCCTCGACTGGCTCGCGAGGCCCTGGTTCCACGCCTGCCGCGGCAACCACGACGAGTTCGTGCACACCGCGGTGCACAACGTCGACGACCTCTCCTGGTGGGTGGGGGTCAACGGCGGCGACTGGTGGCTGGGCGTGGACCCGCCCACCCGCGAGCGCTTCGTGGAGATCTTCGCCCGCCTTCCCCTCGCCCTGGAGGTGGAGACCGACGCCGGGCTGGTGGGCATCGTCCACGCCGACGTGCCCTGCGGTATGCCCTGGGCGGAGTTCACGGCACGCCTTGCGGAGGACGCGGAGCTGCGCCAGTTCGCGCTGTGGAGCCGCCAGCGCGCCCGCGGCCTGTGCACCGAGCCCGTCCCCGACGTGGTCCGGGTCTACTGCGGCCACACCGTCTTCGACGATGTGGCCCGCATCGCCAACGTCTGGTTCATCGACACCGGCGCCGGCTACGGCTTCGAGGGGGCCCGCCTGACCCTGCTGCCCCTCGCACCGTAGCGGTGCACCCCGCGCCAGCCTGGTGCGCCGGCGCCGTGCCGGCCGGTGCACGGTGCGGTCCTGCAACGGCTTCGCGACCTGGCACGCCGCCTGCAGGGCAGGGGGCGGGTCCAACATGGGAGCGGGGTCATGAAGCTCGTCACCGCCATCATCAAGCCGTTCAAGCTGGACGAGGTGCGCGAGGCGCTGGCCGAGGTGGGCGTGCGCGGGGTCACCGTCACCGAGGTCAAGGGCTTCGGCCGCCAGAAGGGGCACACCGAGCTCTACCGCGGCGCCGAGTACGTCATCGACTTCCTGCCCAAGGTCCGCCTCGACGTCGCGGTGGAGGACGGGCTCGTGGAGCAGGTGGTGGAGACCATCGTGCGCGCGGCGCGCACGGGCAAGATCGGCGACGGCAAGATCTTCGTGCTGCCGCTGGAGCAGGCGGTGCGGATCCGCACCGGGGAGGCCGGCCATGAGGCGCTCTGAGGGACGCGGACGGGGCGGGGCGATGCCCCTGCACCGCGGGGGGGTGCGGCGGCGGCTGCTCGGTGCGGCGGCGCTGCTGGCTTCGGGGCCTGCGCCGGCCGCGGAGCTCGCACCGGGCGACACGGCCTGGATGCTCACCGCCACCGCGCTGGTGCTGCTGATGACGATCCCGGGGCTGGCCCTCTTCTACGCCGGCATGGTGCGCGCGCGCAACGTGCTGTCGGTGATGATGCAGTGCTTCGCCATCACCGCGCTGGCCTCGGTGCTGTGGGCCCTGTACGGCTACAGCGTCGCCTTCGGCGGCGAGGGCGCGTTCTGGGGCGGGCTCGCCAAGGCCTTCCTGCGGGGCCTCACCCCGGAGGCTCTCAGCGGGACCATCCCCGAGTCGGTGTTCATGACCTTCCAGATGACCTTCGCCGTGATCACGCCGGCGCTCATCGTCGGCGCCTTCGCCGAGCGGATGCGCTTCTCCGCCCTGCTCTGGTTCACGGGGCTGTGGCTGAGCCTCGTCTACGCCCCGGTGGCGCACTGGGTCTGGGGCGAGGGCGGATGGCTCGCGGGGCGGGGCGTCCTCGACTTCGCCGGCGGCACCGTGGTCCACGTCAACGCCGGCGTGGCCGGCCTGGTGGCGGCCCTCGTGCTGGGGCCGCGCCGGGGCTATCCGGCGACGCCGATGCCGCCCCACAACCTGACCCTGACGGTGACGGGGGCGTCGCTGCTGTGGGTGGGCTGGTTCGGCTTCAACGCCGGCTCGGCCCTGGCCGCCGACGGCACCGCGGGGATGGCGATGGCGGTGACGCAGCTGGCCACGGCGGCGGCGGCGCTCGCCTGGATGTCCGCCGAGTGGGTGAGCCACGGCAAGCCCAGCGTGCTCGGCATCGCCTCCGGAGCGGTGGCGGGCCTGGTGGCGATCACGCCGGCGGCGGGCACGGCGGGGCCCATGGGGGCGCTGGCCATCGGTGTCGCCGCGGGCCTCGGCTGCTTCTACGCCGCCACCCGCCTCAAGCGCGCCCTGGGCTACGACGACGCCCTCGACTGCTTCGGCGTCCACGGCGTGGGCGGCCTCATCGGCGCGCTCCTCACCGGCGTCTTCGCGGCCCCGGCGCTGGGCGGGGCCGGCCTCGGCGAAGGCGTCGCGGGCATCGGCGAGCAGGTGGCGGTGCAGGCCCTGGGGGTCGCGGCCACCATCGCCTACACCGCGGTGGCGAGCCTCGTCATCCTCAAGGGGCTGGACCGGGTCGTCGGCCTGCGCGTGAGCGAGGAGCAGGAGCTCGAGGGGCTCGACCTCGCCCTCCACGACGAGCGCGGCTACATCCTGTGAGGCCGGGGGCGGGCGCCGTGTCAGGCGTCCGCCTCCGGCTCCAGGACGAGGCCCGCGAGCGGGGGCAGCGTCAGCACCAGCGAGGCCGGCCGGCCCATCCAGGGCACCGGCTCGGCCTCCACGGCGCCGGCGTTGCCGAGGTTGCTGCCGCCGTAGAGGGCGGAGTCGGAGTTGAGGATCTCGCGGTAGCGGCCGGCGTGGGGGACGCCGAGGCGGTAGCCGTGGCGCGGCACCGGCGTGAAGTTGAGCACCACCACCACGAAGCGCTCGCCGTCGCGCCGCAGGAAGCTCAGCACCGACTGGTCGGCGTCATGGCAGTCGATCCACTCGAAGCCCTGGGCCTCGAAGTCGTAGCGGTGCAGGGGCGTGCGGCTGCGGTGCAGGGCGTTGAGGTCGGCGACGAGGCGCATGACCCCCTGCCGCGCGGGGTCGTCGCAGAGGGGCCAGTCCAGCTCGGCGTCGTGGTTCCACTCCCGCTCCTGGGCGAACTCCCCCCCCATGAAGAGGAGCTTCTTGCCCGGGTGGGTCCACATCCAGGTGTAGAGCAGGCGCAGGTTGGCCATGCGCTGCCAGGCGTCGCCCGGCATGCGCGCGATCAGCGAGCCCTTGCCGTGGACCACCTCGTCGTGGGAGAGGGGCAGCACGAAGTTCTCGCTGAAGGCGTAGAGCAGGCCGAAGGTGAGGCGGTCGTGGTGGTACTTGCGGTGGATCGGGTCGTGGCCGAAGTAGTCCAGGGTGTCGTGCATCCAGCCCAGGTTCCACTTCATGGAGAAGCCCAGCCCCCCGAGCCAGGTGGGGCGCGAGACCATGGGCCAGGCGGTGGATTCCTCGGCGATCACCACCGCCCCCGGGCAGCGCTCGTGGACGACGCGGTTGAGCTCGCGCAGGAACGCGATGGCCTCGAGGTTCTCCCGCCCGCCGTAGACGTTGGGCAGCCACTCGCCGTCGCGGCGCGAGTAGTCGAGATAGAGCATGGAGGCGACGGCGTCGACGCGCAGCCCGTCGAGGTGGAACTCCTCGAGCCAGTACAGCGCGCTGGCGAGGAGGAAGTTGCGCACCTCGTTGCGGCCGTAGTCGAAGACCAGGGTGCCCCAGTCCGGGTGCTCGCCGCGGCGCGGGTCCGGGTGCTCGTAGAGGGGCGTGCCGTCGAAGCGGGCGAGGCTGTCCTCGTTGCGCGGGAAGTGCCCGGGCACCCAGTCCAGGAGGACGCCGATGCCGCGCCGGTGGAGGTGGTCGACGAAGGCGCGGAAGTCGTCGGGCGTGCCGAAGCGGGAGGTGGGGGCGAAGAAGCCGGTGGTCTGGTAGCCCCAGGAGGCGTCCAGCGGGTGCTCGGTGACGGGCAGCAGCTCCACGTGGGTGAAGCCCAGGGTCTCGACGTGGTCGGCCAGCCGTTCCGCGAGCTCGCGGTAGCCGAGGAAGCCGCCGTCGGGGGCGCGCCGCCACGAGCCCAGATGCACCTCGTAGATGCTCATGGGGCGGTGCAGCCAGGGCGCGCGGGCGCGCTGCGCCATCCACTCGGCATCGCCCCAGGCATGGGCGGGCGCGGCGGGGACGCGGGCCGCCGTGCCCGGCCTCGGCTCGAACCAGCGCCCGTAGGGGTCGGACTTGAGGAGGATGTGGCCTGCGCGGGTGCGGAGCTCGAACTTGTAGTGGCTGCCGGCCGGGATCCCGGGCAGGAACAGCTCCCACACCCCGGAGCCGCCGCGCGAGCGCATGGGGTGGCGCCGCCCGTCCCAGCCGTTGAAGTCGCCCACCACGCTCACGCGCTCGGCGTTGGGGGCCCAGACGCCGAAGAGGACGCCGGGGACGCCGTCGGCCTCCCAGGGGTTGGCGCCGAGGAAGCGCCAGGCGTGCCAGTGGCGGCCCTCGCCGAAGAGGTGGAGGTCGAAGTCCGGGATCTGGGGCGGGAAGCAGTACGGGTCCCAGGCCTCGTGCCAGCGCCCGCCCGCACGCCAGCGCAGGCGGTAGCGGGGCGGCACCGCCCGCGCCGGGCCCTGCCAGGCGAACAGCGCCGTCCCCGCCACCCGGCCGAGGGTCGGCCCGTCCACCACCGCCACCTCCTCGGCGTCCGGGATCAGCGCGCGTACCGCCACCTCGCCGGTGCCCGCGTAGTGGCGGCCGAGGATGCGGAAGGGGTCGTGATGGCGGAAGCCGAGCAGCCGCGCGATCTCCGGGTCCGAAGGGTCCAGTGCGTCCATGTCCGGTGCTTTCCGCTCCCCGTGATGCGGGCTACAGTAGGTGCGTCGGCGGGGTCCGCCGAGGCGGGTAGGGTAACCGCCCGCGCGCGTGGGAGGGAACCATGGCATTCCGCTACAGCGCACGCTTCGTCAGCCGCCTGACCCGCGACACCCTCGCCCTGGTGCTCGCGGGCGGCCGCGGCACCCGCCTGCGGGACCTCACCAACTGGCGGGTCAAGCCGGCGGTCCCCTTCGGCGGCAAGTTCCGCATCATCGACTTTCCGCTCTCCAACTGCCTCAACTCGGGGATCCGCCGCATCAGCGTCCTCACCCAGTACAAGGCCCATTCGCTGACCCGCCACATCCAGCAGGGATGGAACTTCCTGCGCGCCGAGCTCGGCGAGTTCATCGAGCTGCTGCCGGCGCAGCAGCGCACCGGCGAGGGCTGGTACGCGGGCACCGCCGACGCCGTGTTCCAGAACCTGGACATCATCCACGCCCACCGCCCCGAGTACGTGCTGATCCTCGCCGGCGACCACATCTACAAGATGGACTACGGCGCGCTGGTGGCGGCCCACGTGGCCAACGACGCCGACGTCACCGTGGCCGCCATCGAGGTGCCGCGGGCCGAGGCCCGCGCCTTCGGCGTGATGGCGGTGGACGAGCACGGCCGCGTCACCGCCTTCGCCGAGAAGCCGGCCGATCCCGCGCCGGTGCCGGGGCGTCCCGACGTCGCCCTGGCCTCCATGGGGATCTACGTCTTCCGCCGCGCCTTCCTCTACGACATCCTCTTCGCCGACCACGAGGATCCGGCCTCGAGCCACGACTTCGGCCACGACGTCATCCCCCGCGCCATCGCCACCGCCCGGGTCTATGCCTACCCCTTCCGCGATCCCGCCACCGGGCGGCCCTACTACTGGCGTGACGTGGGCACCGTGGACGCCTTCTGGCGCGCCAACCTGGAGCTGCTGGACGTCACCCCGGAGCTCAACCTCTACGACGCCGAGTGGCCCATCTGGACCTACCAGGAGCAGCTGCCGCCGGCCAAGTTCGTCTTCGACGACGACTGGCGCCGCGGCATGGCGGTCGACAGCATGGTCTCGGGAGGCTGCGTGATCTCGGGCGCGTTCCTGCGCCGCTCGCTCCTCTTCTCCAACGTGCGCGTGGAGGAGGGCAGCGTCCTCGAGGAGTGCGTGGTCCTGCCCGACGTGGTGATCGGCCGCGGCTGCCGCATCCGCCGCGCGGTCATCGACAAGGGCACGCGCATCCCGGACGGGACGGTGATCGGCGAGGACGAGGCCGACGCCGCGCGCTTCCACGTCACCGAGCAGGGCGTGCGCCTGGTGGTGCCGGAGATGCTGGGCCAGGAGATCCACCGTGTCCCGCGCTGACCGCCTGCCGGTGGTCTTCCTCTGGCACATGCACCAGCCTTGCTACCGCGACCCCGAGGACGGCCGCTATCACCAGCCCTGGACCTATCTCCACGGCATCAAGGACTACACCGACATGGCGGCCCACCTGGAGGCCCACGAAGGGATGCGGGCGGTGGTCAACTTCGCCCCTGTGCTGCTCGATCAGCTCGCCGAGTACGCCGAGGCCGTCGCCGCCCACCTGCACGAGGGGGCGCCCCTGCCCGACCCGCTGCTCGCGGCCCTCGCCGAAGGCGCGCCGCCGGCGGGCGAGGCGCGCGAGGCGGTGGTGCGCGCCTGCCTGCGCGCCAACGAACACCGCATGATCGCGCGCTTCCCCGCCTACGCCCGGATGGTGCGCATCGCCCGCGAGGCCCTCGCGGCGCGGGCCGGGGTGGCGTGGCTCGGGGACGCCTTCGTCGAGGACCTCGTCGTTTGGTACCACCTGGCGTGGATGGGCGAGGCGGTGCGCCGCGCGGACCCGCGCCTGCGCGACCTCATGGCCCGCGAGGGCGGCTTCGGCGCCGCCGAGCGGCGCCTCCTCCTGGAGCGGGTGGGGGAGCAGCTTGCGGGCATCCCCGGCCGCTACCGTCGCCTGTGGGAGGCGGGGCGGGTGGAGCTTGCGGCGAGCCCCTGGGGGCACCCCATGCTGCCGCTGCTGCTCGACTTCGCGGCCGCCCGCGAGGCCTGGCCGGAGGCGGCGCTGCCGGCGAGCAAGGGCTACCCCGGCGGCGAGGCGCGGGTGCGCTGGCACCTGGCCGAGGCCCGCCGCGCCTTCGCCCGCCACTTCGGCCGCGAGCCGGCGGGCTGCTGGCCGTCGGAGGGCGGGGTGAGCGAGGCCGCGCTGCGCCTCGTCGGCGAGGCGGGGTTCCGCTGGGCGGCGAGCGGCGAGGGGGTGCTGCGCAACAGCCTCGGCGGGGCCCCCGAGGGGCGGGACTGGGTCCACCGCGGCTACCGCCACGGCACGGGCCCGGCCCTCTTCTTCCGCGACGACGGCCTCTCCGACCTCATCGGCTTCCAGTACGCCGCGCGCGAGCCCGCCGAGGCGGTGGCCGACCTCGTGGGGCATCTGGAGAACATCGACGCCGCCACCGCCGGCCGTCCGGGGCGCGTGGTGGCCGTGATCCTCGACGGCGAGAACGCCTGGGAGCACTACGCCGAGAACGGCTTCCCCTTCCTCGACCGCCTCTACGGCGCCCTCGAGGACCACCCGCGCCTGCGCCCGGCCACCTTCGAGGGGCTGCTCGAGGAGGGGCTGCCGCTGGCGCCGCTCGGGCGCGTCGTGGCCGGGAGCTGGGTCTACGGCACCTTCTCCACCTGGATGGGCGATCCCGACAAGAACCGGGCGTGGGACGCGCTGGTGGCGGCGAAGCAGGCCTTCGACGAGGCCGCCCCGGCCCTCGGCGGGGCCGCGCGCGAGGACGCGGTGCGCCGGCTCGCGGTCTGCGAGGGCTCGGACTGGTTCTGGTGGTACGGCGACTACAACCCGCCGGAGGCGGTGCGCGACTTCGACGCCCTCTACCGCCATCACCTCGCGGCCCTCTACCGCGCCCTCGGGCGCGAGGTCCCGCAGGGCCTCGCGGCGCCCCTCGGCGAGGGCCACGGCGCCCCGGCGGGCGGCGGCACCATGCGCCCGGGGCGGGAGGGGGCGTGAGTCCGATCCCCGGCGGCCGCGCCGCCGGCGTCCTCTGCCACGTCACCTCGCTCCCGGGGCCCGACCCGGACGGCGGCACCCTCGGCGCCGAGGCGCACCGCTTCGCGCGCTGGCTGGGGGAGGCGGGGCTGCGCTGGTGGCAGGTCCTGCCCCTGGGGCCGACCCACGAGGACCGCTCCCCGTATCAGCCGCTCTCGGCCTTCGCCGGGGATGCGCGCCTGATCGACCTCGAGGCCCTCGCCGCCGAGGGCTGGCTCGACGACCCGCACCGCCCGCGCGCCGAGGCCCTGGCCGCGGCGCGGCAGCGCCTCGAGGCGGGCGCGGACGAGGCGGCGCGGGCCGACTACGCGCGCTTTTGCGCCGAGGCCGCGGCGTGGCTCGAGGACTACGCCCTCTTCGCCGCCCTGCGCGCGGCCCACGGCGGCGCGCCCTGGTGGCGCTGGCCCGCGCCCCTGCGCGACCGCGACGCGGCGGCCCTCGCCGAGGCGGCCCGGGGGCTCGCCGACGCGGTGGCGCAGGTGCGCTTCGAGCAGTTCGTCTTCTGGCGCCAGTGGCGGCGGCTGCGGGAGGCGGCGGCGGGGGCCGGCGTGCGCCTCATGGGGGACCTGCCCATCTTCGTCGCCCTCGACAGCGCCGAGGTCTGGGCCGCGCGGGGGCTGTTCGACCTCGACGCCGAGGGCCGCCCGCGCACGGTGGCCGGGGTGCCGCCGGACTACTTCAGCGCCGACGGCCAGCGCTGGGGCAACCCCCTCTACCGCTGGGAGGTCCACGCCGCCGACGGCTACCGCTGGTGGGTCCGGCGCGTGGGCTGGCTGCTGCGCCACTTCGACCTCGTGCGCATCGACCACTTCCGCGGCTTCGCCGCCTGCTGGGCGATCCCCGCCGGCGAGCCCACGGCGCGCAACGGGCGCTGGGTGCCGGGGCCGGGGCGGGCCCTCTTCGACGCCCTGCGCAAGGCCCTCGGGCCGCTGCCGCTGGTGGCCGAGGACCTGGGCTACATCACCGACGACGTGGTCGCGCTGCGCGAGGGGCTGGGGCTGCCGGGGATGCGGGTGCTGCAGTTCGCCTTCGACGGCGGCGCCGACAACCCCCACCTGCCCCACAACCACGCCCGCGACCTCGTGGTCTACACCGGCACCCACGACAACGACACCACCCTGGGCTGGTTCGAGGGCCTGGACGGCGCGGTGCGCGGGCGCGTGCTGGACTATCTCGGGCGGCCGGGCGAGCCCATGCCGTGGCCGCTGGTGCGCGCGGCGCTGGCCTCGGTGGCGGTGCTCGCGATGGTGCCCATGCAGGATCTGCTGGGGCTCGGCGCCGGCCACCGCATGAACCGCCCCGGCACCACCGAGGGCAACTGGCGCTGGCGCTTCGGCTGGGCGCAGGTGCCCCCGGACCTGGCCGCGCAGGTCGCGGCCCTCGCCGCGCTCTACGGCCGCTGAGCCGCGCGGCGGGTGTCGAAAAATCTGACAGCCAGGCCGCGGCGGCGTCCGCCGGGGGCACGCAAGATCTTGATCGGAAAGATCGCGCGAGCAGGTGGCACGGAAAGTGCTAGGGTTGCTGCGGGTCACGCAGGGAGACGGCTCATGGTCCGGAAAACGCATCTCCTCACGGCGGTGCTTGCGGCCCTGGCCCTGCCGGCGCATGCGGTGGTGATCACCAACGGTGTGGCGGGGGACGGTGCCTGGAGCGTGGACGTTCAGGACGGCGGCAGCGCCTCCGACGGGATCCTCGACCCGGTCGGCTCGCAGGGGCCCACGGACGTCATCTTCCAATACGAGCACTACGTGGACGTGGGCGCCGACGGCGGCGCGGTGGCCCTCTCGGCGACCACCGTCACCAGCCCGGCCGCCCTCAGCGGCGGTGCCGTGCTCTCCGAGGGCAGCTTCGCCGGGACCCACGACGCGATCCGCTGGCGGGCGCGCAGCACCATCGCCGCGGGCAGCACCAACTACCTCACCGAGCTCGTCTTCGAGTCCGACCAGCCCTTCGGCCCGGTGCGCCTGATCCAGTACCTGGACGAGGACGTCTTGGATTCCAGCGACGACGTCCTGGTGGTGCTGGGCACGCCGGGGGCGGCGGACTTCCAGCTCCTCACCGTCGACAGGACGGCGAACGTCGGCGTCGCCCACGCCGCCACCTATCTCAGCGCCGTGGGCATGAGCTACATCGGCTGGGCGGCGGACGAGTTCGCGGACCTTCTGTCCGCCATCATATCGTCCGGCGGGGCGAGCTACAGCATCGCCGGCGTCGTGGACACGGCGGATCTGCCCCCCATGGCGGATCCCCGCTTCCCCGGCAGCCCGGCCTTCGGTCCCCGGGACATCACCTCGGCCATCGCCTTCGACCTCGACCCCGACGCCACCTTCGCCTCGGTGATCTTCTCCCTCGGGGGCTCGCCGGCAGGGGAGCCGCCGGAGCCGCCCACCACGGTGCCGGAGCCGGGCACGCTGGTGCTGCTCGGCGCGGGGCTTGCGGCCCTGGTGCGCCGCGGGCGACGCTGAGGCCGCAGCGCCGGCGTCACGACGAGGGGGGCCGCGCCGCCGCGCGGCCCCTTTTCTGCCCCGGCCCCTAGAGCCAGAGCATGCAGCCCAGCTCCAGGGGGTGGCTCATGAGCCGGTGGTAGGGGTGGAGGCGCAGGCGGTAGACCTGCAGCCCCGGCAGCGTGGGGGTGAGATCCAGGGCGTAGACCGCCTCGCCCTCCTCGGTGCGCTCCTCGAGGGGGCGGAAGGGGAAGCGCTGGCGGGTCTCCACCGTGCCGTCCGCGCGCTCGGTGCCGATCAGGCACTCCACCACCACGTCCTCGGGCGCGAGCCCGGCGAGGTCCACCGCCACCCGGATGGGCAGGACCTCGCCGTTGTAGAGCCGCGCCGGGGGCGGATCGAGCCGGCGCGCGCGCACCTTCGGCCAGGCCGCGATCACCCGTGCCTTCCATGCCGCCAGCTCCCGCGCCGGGGCGGCGCCGTCCTCGGCGAGGGTGCGCGCCTGCAGGTTGGCCGGGCCGTAGTGCTGGAGCACGTAGTCCATCACCATGCGCTGGGCGTTGAAGCGCGGGATCAGGGTGCGCATGGAGGCCTTGGCCATGCGCACCCAGCCCGGCGAGTAGCCGTGGCCGTCGCGGTGGTAGTAGAGCGGCACCACCTCCTCCTCCAGCAGGTCCAGCAGCTCCTGTCCCTCCTCGCGGTTGCGGTGCGCGAGGTCGTAGTGCGGCGCGTGGGGGGTGATGCCCCAGCCGTTGGTGCCGTCGAAGCCCTCGGCCCACCAGCCGTCGAGGACGCTGAGGTTGAGCACGCCGTTGACCCCGGCCTTCATGCCGGAGGTGCCGCTGGCCTCGAGGGGGTGCTCGGGGGTGTTGACCCAGACGTCGACGCCGGTGACCAGGGCGCGGGCGAGGGCGAGGTCGTAGTTCTCCACGAGCACGATGTGGCCCTCGAACTCGGGCCGCATGGCGTACTCGTGGATGGTGCGGATGAGCTCCTGCCCGGGGAGATCGCGGGGGTGGGCCTTGCCGGCGAAGACGATCACCGCCGGGCGCTCCGGGTCCTTGAGGATGCGCGCCAGCCGCGCCGGGTCCTGGAACAGCAGCGTCGCCCGCTTGTAGGTGGCGAAGCGGCGGGCGAAGCCCAGCAGGAGGATGTCGGTGCGGTCGGGGTTGAGGTGGCGGGTCAGGCGCCGGATGTGGGCCTCGGACAGGCCGTTGCGCCGGTGCTGGGCCCGCACCCGCTCGCCGAGCTCCGCCAGCAGCTCGGCCTTGAGGAGCTGGTGGGTGGACCAGAAGGTGTAGTCCGGGATGGAGTCGATGCGCTGCCAGTAGGCCTCGTCGAGGAGCTCGCTGCGCCACTCGGCGCCGAAGTGCATGTCGAACAGGCCCGCCCACTGCCGGGCGAGGAAGGTGGGCAGGTGGATGCCGTTGGTGACGTGCCCGATGGGGTTCTCCTCGTGGGGGATCTGGGGCCAGACGTAGCCCTCCATGCTGGAGGCGACGCGGCCGTGGATGCGGCTGACGCCGTTGTGGAAGCGCGAGCCGCGCAGCGCCAGCGCGGTCATGTTGAAGCCGCCCTGGTTGGCGGGGCTGGCGCCGAGGGCGAGCAGCCGGTCCATGGGGATGCCGAGGCGGGCGGCGAAGTCCTCGAAGTAGCCGCGGAAGAGGCCGTGGTCGAAGACGTCGTGCCCCGCCGGCACCGGGGTGTGGGTGGTGAAGACGGTGCCCGCGGCCACGAGCTCCAGGGCGGCGTCGAAGTCGAGGCCGGCCTCCACCTGCTCGCGGCAGCGCTCGAGCACGGCGAAGGCGGCGTGGCCCTCGTTGAGGTGCCAGACGGTGGGTGTGAGCCCCAGCGCCCGCAGCGCCCGCACGCCGCCGATGCCGAGGACGATCTCCTGCTGGATGCGGGTGTTCTCGTCGCCGCCGTAGAGCTGGTAGGTGATGCGGCGGTCGGCCTCGCTGTTCTGGGGCAGGTCGGTGTCGAGGAAGACCACGCGGATGCGCCCGGCGCGGCCGGTCCAGACCCGCACGCAGACGGTGCGGCCCGGCAGCTCCACGCGGATGCACAGCTCGCGCCCCTCGGCGTCGGTGGCCGGGTGCAGGGGCAGGTCGCCGAAGTCGGTGGGGTGGTAGTGGGCGACCTGGTTGCCATGGGCGTCGATGGTCTGGGTGAAGTAGCCCTGGCGGTAGAGCAGGCCCACGGCGACGAAGGGCAGGCCGAGGTCGCTCGCGGCCTTGCAGTGGTCGCCGGCGAGGATGCCGAGGCCGCCGGAGTAGACGGGCAGGCTCTCGTGGAAGCCGAACTCGGCGCAGAAGTAGGCGACGAGGTCGCGCTGCGGGTCGAAGAGCAGGCCGACGTCGGACTGGACCTGCTCCTGCAGGTAGGTCTCGTAGGCGGACAGGACCCGGCGGTAGTCCTCCAGGAAGACCCGGTCCTGGGCCGCCTCCTCGAGCCGCTTCTGCGCCACCCGGCGCAGGAAGACCTTGGGGTTGTGGTTGCAGGCGTCCCAGAGGGCGCTGTCGAGGCGGCGGAAGAGGCCGCGCACGCCGCGGTCCCAGCTGTAGAAGAGGTCGTCGGCCAGCTCCGCGAGGCGCTCGATGCGCTCGGGGATGCGGGGCTGGACCTCGAGGACGTAGCGGGTTCCCTGCATGGTGTCGCCTTCCGTCTGGGATCGGGTGGGTGGGCCTGTGGTGCCGGGAGAGAGACTCGAACTCTCACGGTGTCGCCACCAGCGGATTTTGAGTCCGCCGCGTCTACCGGTTCCGCCATCCCGGCGCGGTTGGGCAATGGTAGGGGCCGGCGCGGCACGGCGGCAAGGGCGGCGCTTGCCCTCGCCGCCGCCCGCGCCTACCATCCGCGCCGGTGCGCGTCGCCGACTTCGACTACGAGCTTCCCGAGGCGCTGATCGCCCAGCATCCGCTCCCCGAGCGGAGCGCGGCGCGGCTGCTGCACGTCTCGGCCGCGGGCCTTGCCGACCGCCGCGTGGCCGACCTGCCGGCGCTGCTGCGCCCGGGGGATCTGCTCGTCCTCAACGACACGCGGGTCCTCAAGGCGCGGCTGCTCGGGCGCAAGGAGAGCGGGGGGCGGGTCGAGGTGCTGGTGGAGCGCATCGAGGCGCCGCGGCGGGCCCTCGCCCACGTGCGCGCAAGCCGCGCCCCGCGGCCCGGGACCGGCATCGAGGTCGAGGGCGGCGGGCGGCTGACGGTGCGCGGCCGCGCCGGCGGGCTGTTCGAGGTGGAGAGCGACGAGCCCCTGGAGGCCCTGCTCGAGCGCTGCGGCCGGGTGCCGCTTCCCCCCTACATCCGCCGCGCCGCCGAGGCCGAGGACCTCGCGCGCTACCAGACCGTGTGGGCGCGCCGCCCGGGCGCGGTGGCGGCCCCCACCGCGGGGCTGCACTTCGACGAGGCGCTGCTCGCCGCGGTGCGCGCGCGCGGCGTGGAGACCGCGCAGGTGACCCTGCACGTGGGCGCCGGCACCTTCCAGCCGGTGCGCGTCGAGGAGGTGGAGCGGCACGCCATGCACGCCGAGCGGGTGGTGGTGGACGAGGCCGCGGTGGCGGCCGTGGCGCGCACGCGCGCGCGCGGCGGGCGCGTGGTGGCGGTGGGCACCACGGTGGTGCGGGCGCTGGAGAGCGCGGCCGCGGCGGGGGCGCTGCGCCCCCTGCGCGGCGAGACGCGGCTCTTCATCTACCCCGGCCACCGCTTCCGGGTGGTGGACGCGCTGCTGACCAACTTCCACCTGCCGCGCTCCACCCTGCTCATGCTGGTGTGCGCCTTCGCCGGGCGCGAGCGCGTGCTCGCCGCCTACCGCCACGCGGTGGCGCAGCGTTACCGCTTCTTCAGCTACGGCGACGCCATGTTCCTGGACGAGACCGCACGCCATGCGCTTTGAACTGCTCGCCACCGACGGCATGGCCCGGCGGGGGCGCATCCACCTGCCCCGCGGCACCGTCGAGACCCCGGCCTTCATGCCCGTGGGCACCTACGGTACGGTCAAGGCCATGACCCCGGAGGAGCTGCGCGCGGTGGGCGCCGAGATCATCCTCGGCAACACCTTCCACCTCATGCTGCGCCCCGGCACCGAGGTCATCCGCCGCCACGGCACGCTGCACGACTTCATGCACTGGGACGGGCCGATCCTGACCGACTCGGGCGGCTTCCAGGTCTGGAGCCTGGGCAGGCTGCGCCGCATCCGCGAGGCGGGGGTGACCTTCCGCTCGCCGGTGGACGGGGCGGAGGTCTTCCTGGGGCCGGAGGAATCCGTGGCGGTGCAGCGGGCGCTGGGGTCCGACATCGTCATGGTCTTCGACGAGTGCACGCCCTACCCGGCCACCGAGCCCGAGGCGCGGGCCTCCATGGCGCTGTCCCTGCGCTGGGCGCGGCGCTCGCGCGAGGCCCACGGCGACAACCCGGCGGCGCTCTTCGGCATCGTCCAGGGCGGGGTCTATCCGCACCTCCGGGCGGAGTCGCTGGCGGGGCTGATGGAGATCGGCTTCGACGGCTACGCCATCGGCGGCCTCTCGGTGGGGGAGCCCCCGCAGGCGCGCTGGGAGGTGGTGGCGTCGCTGACGCCGCAGATGCCCGCCGGCGCCCCCCGCTACCTCATGGGGGTGGGCACGCCCGAGGACATCGTGGAGGCGGTGCTGCGGGGGGTGGATCTGTTCGACTGCGTGCTGCCGACGCGCAACGCCCGCAACGGCCACCTCTTCACCCGCCTGGGCGATCTGCGCATCCGCAACGCCCGCTACCGCGACGACACCCGCCCCCCGGACCCCGAGTGCGGCTGCTACACCTGCCGCCACTACAGCCGCGCCTATCTGCGCCACCTCGACCGCTGCAACGAGATCCTCGGCGCGCGCCTCAACACCATCCACAACCTCCACTACTACCAGACCTTGATGCGGGGGTTGCGGGAGGCCATCGAGGCCGGCCGGCTCGCGGCCTTCGTCGCCGAGTTCCGCGCGCTGCGGGCCCGCGGCCCGGACGGCTGATGTGCCATAATACGCGCGCCGCGGACGCGGCCCGGACACCCAACGCCACAACCAGAAAGGACGGTCTCCGATGAACTTCCTCATCTCCGATGCCCTCGCCCAGGAGGGCGCGGCGCCGAAGGCTGATCCCCTCCTGGGGATGCTCCCGCTGGTGATCCTGTTCGTGGTCTTCTACTTCCTCCTCATCCGTCCCCAGTCCAAGCGGGCCAAGGAGCACCGCAAGATGATCGAGGCCCTGGCCAAGGGCGACGAGGTGGTGACCAACGGCGGGCTCGCCGGCCGCATCACGGCGCTGGACGACCAGTTCGTCACCCTGCAGGTGGCCGACGGGGTCGAGGTCCAGGTGCAGCGGCCGATGATCGCGGCGCTGCTCCCCAAGGGGACGCTGCGGCAGGGGCGCGGCAAGGGCGAGAAGAAGGGCGCCAAGACCGAGAGCTGACGCCCGCCCATGAACCGCTATCCCCTCTGGAAGTACGCCCTCATCGTCGTGGTCCTCCTCGTGGGCGTGGTCTACGCCCTGCCCAACCTCTACGGCGAGGACCCCGCGGTGCAGGTCTCCTCGAGCCGGCAGCCGGTGGACGCGGCGCTGCGCGAGCGGGTCCTCGGGACCCTGCGCGCCCAGGGCGTCCCCTTCCGCTCCGCCGAGCTCGCCGACGGGCGGCTGCTGGTGCGCATGGCCGACACCGAGGCCCAGCTCAAGGCGGTGGACGTGCTGCGCGAGGCCCTCGGCCCGGACTACACGGTGGCGCTCAATCTCGCGCCGGCCACACCGGCCTGGCTGCGCGCCATCAACGCGCGTCCGATGTACCTGGGCCTCGACCTGCGCGGCGGCGTCCACTTCCTCATGGAGGTGGACCTCGAGGCCGCCCTCGCCCAGGCCGAGGAGCGCTACGTGGATGACATCCGCGGGCTGCTGCGCGAGGCCAAGATCCGCTACCTCGGGATCCGCCGGGGCGCCGACGGCATCGAGATCGCCTTCCGCGACGCCGCCGAGCGGGCGCATGCCGCCGAGCGGATCCGCGGTACGCTCCAGGGGCTCGAGCTTGCCGAGCGCGACGCCGGCGGGGTCTTCCTCGTGGCGCGGCTGAGCGAGCGGGAGCGGCGCGAGGTGATGCGCCTTGCCGTGCAGCAGAACATCACCACCCTGCGCAACCGCGTCAACGAGCTGGGGGTCGCCGAGCCCGTGATCCAGCAGCAGGGCGAGGGGCGCATCGTGGTGGAGCTGCCTGGGGTGCAGGACACGGCGCGGGCCAAGGAGATCATCGGCGCCACCGCGACCCTCGAGTACCGCCTCGTGGACACTGAGCACAGCGTCGAGGAGGCCCTCGCCGGCAAGGTGCCGCCGGGCTCGCGCCTCTACCGCACCCGCGACGGCCGGCCGATCCTGCTCAAGCGCCGGGTCATCGTCACCGGCGACCAGATCATCAACGCCGCCTCCGGCTTCGACCAGCAGACCGGCAGCCCCGCGGTCTTCGTCACCCTGGACGGGGCGGGGGCGCGGCGCATGCTGGCGGTGACGCGGGAGAACGTGGGCAAGCCCATGGCCGTGGTCTTCATCGAGAACAAGGTGGAGACCCGCGTCGTCGACGGCAGGAAGGTGCGCACCACGCGGCGGGTGGAGGAGGTGATCAACGTCGCCACCATCCGCGAGCCCTTCGGCAAGCGCTTCCAGACCACCGGCCTCGACAGCCCCGAGGAGGCGCGCAACCTGGCGCTGCTGCTGCGCGCCGGGGCCCTCGCCGCCCCCGTGCAGATCGTCGAGGAGCGCACCGTCGGCCCCAGTCTCGGCGCCGACAACATCGAGCAGGGCTTCCGTGCGGTGGTCATCGGCTTCGTCCTCGTGCTCGCCTTCATGGCGGTCTACTACAAGGTCTTCGGCCTCGTCGCGGACCTCGCGCTGTTCGTCAACCTGGTGATGGTGGTGGCGCTGCTCTCCATGCTGCAGGCCACCCTGACCATGCCCGGCATCGCCGGCATCGTCCTCACCGTGGGCATGGCGGTGGACGCCAACGTGCTCATCTTCGAGCGCATCCGCGAGGAGCTGCGCAACGGCAACACGCCGCAGGCGAGCATCCACGCCGGCTACGAGAAGGCCTTCTCCACCATCGCCGACGCCAACATCACCACCCTCATCGCCGCCGCCGTGCTCTTCACCTTCGGCACCGGACCCATCAAGGGCTTCGCGGTGACGCTCTCGCTGGGCATCGTCACCTCCATGTTCACGGCCATCATGGGCACGCGGGCGGTGATCAACCTGGTCTACGGCGGCCGCCGCCTCAAGGCGCTGCCCATCTGAGCGGGGACGGACCATGCTGCAGATCCTCGGCCGCACCACCCGCATCGACTTCCTCGGCAGGCGGCGCATCGCCGCGGTGGTCTCCGGGCTGCTGATGCTGGTCTCGCTGGTCTCGCTGCTCGCGCAGGGGCTGGTGCTCGGGCTCGACTTCACCGGGGGGACGCTCATCGAGGTGGCCTATCCGCGGCCGGTGGAGCTTTCCGAGGTGCGGCAGCGCCTCGCCGGCGGCGGCCTCGGCGACGTCGTCGTGCAGCACTTCGGCACCGCCCGCGACGTCCTCATCCGCGTCGCCCCGCGCGAGGGGCTCGCGAGCGCCGACGTCAGCACCCGGGTGCTGGAGCTGCTGCAGGAGGAGGGCGGCGGGCCGGCCATGCGGCGGGTGGAGTTCGTGGGCCCGCAGGTGGGGGAGGAGCTCGCCGAGAAGGGGGGGCTCGCCATGCTCTACGCCCTCATCGGCATCCTCCTCTACGTCGCCTTCCGCTTCGAGTACCGCTTCGCCCTCGGGGCGGTGGCCGCGCTGGTGCACGACGTCCTCATCACCCTGGGCTTCTTCTCGGTGTTCCGGATCGAGGTGGACCTGACGGTGCTCGCCGCGGTGCTCGCGGTGATCGGCTACTCCCTCAACGACACCATCGTGGTCTTCGACCGCATCCGCGAGAACTTCCGCAAGATGCGCCGCGGCAGCGCCCTCGAGGTCATGAACGCCTCCATCAACCAGACCATCTCGCGCACCCTCATGACCTCCCTCACCACCCTGCTGGTGCTGGTGGCGCTGTTCGCCTTCGGCGGCGAGATCATCCACGGCTTCGCCCTCGCCCTCATCGTCGGCATCGTCGTCGGCACCTACTCCTCGATCTTCATCGCGAGCCCCGCGGCGCTGGCCCTCGGCGTCAGCCGCAGCGATCTCGTGGCGCCGAAGCGGGAGGAGGCGGCGGACGACCGCCCCTGAGGGGGCGCGCTAGGGCTCGCGCCGCGGCGCGAGGCGCTCGGCGGCGGTGAGGATGCCCCGCAGCAGGCTCACCTCGTCGTGCTCCAGGCGCACGCGCAGGAAGAGCCGGCGCAGCCGGCGCATGAGCTGCTTGGGGGCGGCCGGGTTGAGGTAGCCGATGGCCACCAGGGCGCGCTCCAGGTGGGCGAAGAAGGCCTCCACCTCCGCCGCCGTGGCCGCCTCCGGCAGCGCCTCGGCCGGCGGCGTCCCTTGCGCCGCCATGCGCAGCTCGTAGGCGGTCACCTGCACCGCCTGGGCGAGGTTCAGGGACGGATAGGCGGGGTTCGCCGGGATGTGCAGAAGGGCGTTGCAGCGCTCCAGCTCGCGGTTGGTCAGCCCCGAGCGCTCGCGGCCGAAGACCACCGCCACGGGCCCGCGGGCGGCCTCGGCGAGCAGGCGCGGCGCGGCCTCGCGCGGCGTCCACACCGGCCAGGGGATGCTGCGAAGCCGCGCGCTGGCGCCCACCACCAGGCGGCAGTCGGCGACCGCCTCGTCGAGGCTCGCGCACACCCGCGCCCGCGCCAGCACGTCGTCGGCGCCCGAGGCCCGCGCGGCGGCCTCCTCGCTGGGGAAGACCCCGGCCTTGGGGGCGACCAGGACGAGGTCGGCGAGCCCCATGTTCTTCATGGCGCGGGCGGCGGCGCCCACGTTGCCGGGGTGGGTGGTGCCGACGAGGACGATGCGGACCTGCTCGAGCACGGGCGCCCCTCCATCGGGAAGGCGGCAAGATAGCGGCGGCGGCCGGCGGCGGCAAGGCGCGCGCGGGGCGATTCTGCTATCCTTCGCGCCCCCGCGACGGGCAGCGACGGGAAGGGAGCGGCCATGCATCCGGTGGTGAACATCGCGGTCCGCGCCGCACGGGCGGCGGGCAACCTGATCCTGCGCTATGTCGACCGCGTCGACACCCTGGAGGTGACGCGCAAGGATCGCAACGACTTCGTCACCGAGGTGGACCGTCGGGCCGAGGCCGAGATCGTGCGCATCCTGCGCCGCACCTACCCCGATCACGCCATCCTCGCCGAAGAGAGCGGCGCCGACGGGCGCGACGATGCCCCGCAGTGGATCATCGACCCCCTCGACGGCACCACCAACTTCGTCCACGGCTTCCCCCACTTCGCCGTCTCCCTCGCCCTGCGCCACCGCGGCCGCATCGAGCACGCGGTGGTCTACGATCCGCTGCGCAACGAGCTCTTCACCGCGAGCCGCGGCGAGGGGGCGCTGCTCAACGAGCGGCGCATCCGCGTCAGCGGCATCACCCGCCTCGCCGACGCGCTTCTGGGCACGGGCTTCCCGTTCCGCGCCCACCGGCACCTGGACGCCTATCTCGCCACCTTCCGCGCCCTCTTCCCCGAAAGCTCCGGCGTGCGCCGCGCGGGCAGCGCCGCCCTCGATCTCGCCTATGTCGCCGCCGGGCGGCTGGACGGCTTCTGGGAGGTGGGGCTGTCGCCCTGGGACGTGGCCGCCGGCGCCCTGCTGGTGCAGGAGGCGGGGGGGATCGTGAGCGACTTCGCCGGCGGCGACCGCTATCTTCGCAGCGGCAACGTGGTCGCCGGCACGCCGAAGATCCACGCCGAGATGCTGCGCAGGATGCGGCCGCATCTGACCGAGGCCCTGCGCGGCTGAGCCCCTCAAGGCCGCCGGGGGGGCGGCCGATGCAGGGGGCATGGACGCCCCGGCCGACAGCTACGAGGCCATCCGGCGGCGGCCCCCGGTGCCGGGGCCGCGCGACGCCGCCCTGGCCTGGGTCATGCGCGACGCCCTCGAGGGGGTGCGGGAGCTGGCCCTGGCCGCCGCCTGCCCGCCTCCCGCGCCGAGAGCGCGCCCGCGGCCGATCGCGGGCGGCGCCGGCGGGGCCGCCCGCATCGGGCCCTGAGGGCCGCGCCGCAGACGGCTTTCCGGTATCATTCGCGCCTCCCCACGCCATCGGGTGAGCGAGGATGCTGGAGCTCAGAGGGCCGGTCGCCCTTTCCCCCTTCCGCAGAGACCGCCTGCTCGAGCGGCTGCGCGCCCGGGTGCCGCGCATCCGGGCGCTGGCCGCCGAGTACCGCCACTTCGTGCGCACGGCGAGGCGGCTGGATGGCGCGGAGCAGGCGCGCCTTGCGCGCCTGCTCGACTACGGGGAGCCGCCCCCGGCGGTGCGGCCCGAGGGGGAGCGGCTGCTCGCGCTGCCGCGCATCGGCACCATCTCCCCCTGGTCCACCAAGGCCACCGAGATCGCGCGCAACTGCGGCCTCGACGCCGTCCTTCGGATCGAGCGCGGCACGGCCTACTTCCTCGTCACCGCGGACGGCGCTCCGCTTGCCGAGGGGGAGGTGGCGGCGCTCGCGCCGCTTCTGCACGACCGCATGACCGAGAGCCTGCTCGGCGCCGACGAGGACGTCGAGGCGCTGCTCTTCGCCGAGGCCGAGCCGGGACCGCTGGCCCGCGTCGACGTCCTCGGCCGCGGCCGCGCCGCCCTCGAGGAGGCCGACCGCGCCCTGGGGCTTGCCCTCTCCGACGACGAGATCGACTACCTCGTGGAGGGCTTCCAGGCCCTCGGGCGCAACCCCACCGACGCCGAGCTCATGATGTTCGCGCAGGCGAACTCCGAGCACTGCCGCCACAAGATCTTCAACGCGCGCTGGATCCTCGACGGTCGGCCCCAGCCCCACAGCCTCTTCGAGATGATCCGCAACACCCACCGGGCGAGCCCGGAGGGGGTGCTCTCGGCCTACCGGGACAACGCCGCCGTCCTCGAGGGCTGGACCGCGCGGCGCTTCTTCCCCGACGCCGACGGCGTCTGGCGCGAGCACGAGGAGCCCGTGCACATCGTCGCCAAGGTGGAGACCCACAACCACCCCACCGCCATCTCGCCCTTCCCCGGGGCGGCCACCGGGGCCGGCGGCGAGATCCGCGACGAGGCCGCCACCGGGCGCGGGGCCCGTTCCAAGGCGGGGCTGGTGGGCTTCGCCGTCTCCAACCTGCGCATCCCGGGCTTCGAGCAGCCGTGGGAGGAGGACTTCGGCCGTCCCGGACGGATCGCCTCGGCGCTGGAGATCATGCTCGAGGGCCCCATCGGCGCCGCCGCCTTCGGCAACGAGTTCGGGCGTCCCGCCCTCACCGGCTTCTTCCGCACCTACGAGGCCCGCGTGCCGGGACCGCGGGGGCCGGAGCTTCGCGGCTACCACAAGCCCATCATGATCGCCGGCGGCCTCGGCAACATCCGCGCGCCCCACGTGGAGAAGCGCCCGCTGCCGGTGGACGCGGCCATCGTGGTGCTGGGGGGGCCGGCGATGCTGATCGGCCTCGGCGGCGGCGCCGCCTCGTCGGTGGCCAGCGGCGAGAGCGACGAGGTGCTGGACTACGCCTCGGTCCAGCGCGGCAACCCCGAGATGCAGCGCCGCGCCCAGGAGGTCATCGACCGCTGCTGGGCCATGGGCGAGGCCAACCCCATCCTCGCCATCCACGACGTCGGCGCCGGCGGCCTCTCCAACGCGGTCCCGGAGCTGCTGCACGGGGGCGGGCGAGGCGGGCGCATCGACCTCGCCGCGGTGCCCAGCGACGATCCCGGCATGTCGCCGCGGGAGATCTGGTGCAACGAGGCCCAGGAACGCTTCGTCCTCGCCGTGCCCGCCGACCGCGTGGAGGCGCTGGCCGCCCTCTGCGTGCGCGAGCGCTGCCCCTTCGCCGTCATCGGCCGCGCCACCGCCGACGAGCGCCTGGTGGTGGAGGACAGCCGCAGCGGCGAGGTGGTGGTGGACATGCCGCTGGAGATGCTGCTGGGCAAGCCGCCGCGCATGACCCGCGACGTGCGCCGCCTGAGCAGGCCCAAGCCCGCCTTCGACACCGCCGGCATCGACCTGCGCGAGGCCGCCGAGCGCGTCCTGCGCCTGCCCGCGGTGGCCTGCAAGTCCTTCCTCGTCACCATCGGCGACCGCAGCGTCGGCGGGCTGGTGGCGCGCGACCAGATGGTGGGGCCGTGGCAGGTGCCGGTGGCCGACGTCGCGGTCACCCTGTCGGACTTCCACGGCCATGCCGGCGAGGCCATGGCCTTGGGCGAGCGCCCGCCCGTGGCCCTGCTCGATGCCGCGGCCTCGGTGCGCATGGCGGTGGGCGAGGCCCTGACCAACATCGCCGCCGCCGACGTCGGCGACCTCGGCCGCGTGCGGCTGTCGGCCAACTGGATGGCGGCGGCCGGCCACGAGGGCGAGGACGCGGCCCTCTACGAGGCGGTGCGCACGGTGGGGATGGAGCTCTGCCCGCGCCTCGGCGTGGCGATCCCGGTGGGCAAGGACTCCCTCTCCATGAAGACGGTGTGGGAGGCGGGGGGCGAGCGGCGCGAGATGACCGCGCCGCTGTCGCTGGTGGTGACGGCGTTTGCGCCGGTTCGGGACGTGCGGCGCACGCTCACGCCGCAGCTTCGCACCGATTGCGGCGACACCGACCTCGTCCTCGTGGACCTCGGCCGGGGGCGCAACCGCCTGGGCGGTTCGGCGCTGGCGCAGGTCTACCGGCAGCTCGGGCGCCGGGCGCCGGACCTCGAGGACCCCGAGGGGCTGCGCGCCTTCTTCCGCGCGGTGCAGGAGCTCAACGCCGAGGGGCTGCTCCTCGCCTACCACGACCGCAGCGACGGCGGCCTCTTCGCCACCGTGTGCGAGATGGCCTTCGCCGGCCGCGCCGGGGTCGAGGTGGCCCTCGACGATCTCGGCGACGACCCCGTGGCGGCGCTCTTCGCCGAGGAGCTGGGGGCGGTGCTGCAGGTGCGCCACTGCGACACCGACACCGTGCTCAAGTGGTTCGCCGACGCCGGCCTCGGCCGCTGCACCCACGTGGTCGGCCGGGTCGTGGACGAGCCCGTGATCCGCTTCCGCCGCGGCCGGCGGGAGCTCCTGGCGGGCGAGCTCGGCGCGTGGCTCCGGGCGTGGTGGGACACGAGCCACCGCATGGCGCGGCTCCGCGACGACCCGGCCTGCGCCGACGAGGAGTACGCCGCCGCCACCGACCCCCAGGCGCCGGGCCTTCGTCCCCGGCTCACCTTCGATCCCGCCGAGGACGTCGCCGCGCCCTTCGTCGCCACGGGGGCGCGGCCGCGGGTGGCGATCCTGCGCGAGCAGGGGGTCAACGGGCAGGTGGAGATGGCGGCCGCCTTCCACGCCGCGGGCTTCGAGGCCGTGGACGTGCACATGAGCGACATCCTCGCCGGGCGGGAGGACCTCGCGGGGTTCCACGGGCTGGCCGCCTGCGGCGGCTTCTCCTTCGGCGACGTCCTCGGCGCCGGCCAGGGCTGGGCCAAGTCCATCCTCTTCCACCCGCGGGCGCGGGAGGCCTTCGCCGCCTTCTTCGCCCGCGACGACACCTTCACCCTCGGGGTCTGCAACGGCTGCCAGATGCTCGCCGCCCTCAAGGAGCTCATCCCCGGCGCGGCGCCCTGGCCGCGCTTCGTGCGCAACCGCTCCGAGCAGTTCGAGGCGAGGCTGTCGCTGGTGGAGGTCACCGACTCGCCCTCCATCCTCCTCGCCGGCATGGCGGGGTCGCGCCTGCCCGTGGCGGTGGCCCACGGCGAGGGCCGCGCCGACTTCGGCGCCGAGGGGCCTGCGCCCGCCGAGCGGGCAGGGATGGTCGCCCTGCGCTACGTGGACGGCCACGGCCGCATCGCCGAGCGCTACCCCGACAACCCCAACGGCTCGCCCGGGGGCATCACCGGCCTGACCACGCCCGACGGGCGGGTCACCATCATGATGCCGCATCCGGAGCGCGTCTTCCGCACCGTGCAGCACGCCTGGCACCCGCCCGAGTGGGGCGACGAGGGGCCGTGGCTGCGGCTCTTCCGCAACGCCCGCGCCTGGCTCGGCTGAGCGGCCGCCGCCCGTGACGACGCCGCCCCTGCGGGGGCGGCGTCTTTTTTCCTGACCGCCCTTGACGGACTTCCCCGGGGGGTCTAGGCTCGATCCCAAGAAGTGGGAAATTTATCCCACATACGCGGAGGACCGGACATGAACGGCATCGAGCGGATCGGCGGGACGCGGCTGCGGCGGGCGAAGAAGGCGTACACCACGCGGCGGGTGGACTGGAGCGGGGTGTGCGGCCTCGTCCACGGGCGGCGGCCGCAGGCCGGGGACCTGGTCCTGGCGCGGGTGGCGGCCATCGGCCAGCACAAGCGCATCGAGCTGGCGGACGGGCGGCGCGCGCGTCTCTTCCGGGGGGACGAGGTGGTGGTGGCCTACGGCAACCGCTACGCCCCCGATCAGTTCGAGGCCGTGGTGCCGGCGGACCTGGGGCCGTGCGACCTCGTCGCGGCGGGCGGGGTCGCGGCGCGCGCCCGCTCGGCCCACGATCGCATGCAGGAGCCGACGCGGCTGGAGCCGGTGGGGCTGCTCGCCGGCGCCGACGGGGCAGTGCTGAACCTGCGGCGCTACCGGCTGGCGCGGCGGGTGGCGCCCCGGGTGCCCACCATCGCGGTGGTGGGGACCTCCATGAACGCGGGCAAGACCACCACCGCGGCCGGGATCGTGCACGGGATGCGGGCGTGCGGCCTGCGGGTGGGCGCGGCCAAGATCACGGGCACGGGGGCGGGCGGCGACGTCTGGCACCTGACGGACGCCGGCGCGGAGCACGTGCTGGACTTCGTGGACGCGGGCCACGCCTCCACCTACCTGCTGGAGCCGGCGGCGGTGGAGGAGGTGCTGCGGCTGCTGACGGCGGAGCTCGCGGCGCGGGGTGTCGAGGCCGTCGTCCTCGAGGTGGCCGACGGCCTCTACCAGCGGGAGACGGAGGCGCTGCTGACGGGGACGGCCTTCGCGGAGTGTGTGGACGCGGTCTTCTTCGCCGCCGGCGACGCCATGGGGGCGGTCGCGGGGGCGCAGTGGCTCGCCGCTCGCGGGCGGCGGGTGCTCGGGATCTCCGGGGCGCTGACGCGCTCGCCCCTCGCGGTGCGCGAGGCGCAGGCGGCGTGCGCGGCGCCGGTGCTGGACCTCGAGGGGCTGTGGAGTCTCGACTGGCGGCGGGCGGCGCCCGGGCGGGCGGGGCCGGCGTCCGGGGGCGGGCTGCCCGGTGCGGCGGGCCGTGCGGCGGCGGCCGGGGCGCACCCGTGAGCCTGCCCGCCCTTCTCGGCGGGGGCCGCTGGCGGCTGCTCGCCGGCCTCGCCGTCAGCGGCGCGGCGCAGGCCGCGGCCTCGCTGGCGATGGCGCTGGCCGTGCGCGAGGCGTTCGCCGGTCCCGGCTGGAGGGCGGCCGGCGCCGTCGCCGCGGCCGCCCTCGGGCTGGGCCTGATGCGCGCGTGGGAGCGCGTGGGCGCCGAGCGCCTCGGCCAGGCCTACGTGGTCGCGGCCCGCGAGGGGCTCTTCCGCCACCTCGTCCACCTAGCCCCGGCGGCGCGGGCGCGGCCGAGCCGCGGCGGCGTGGTGCTGCGCCTGGTGCACGACCTGGGCGCCGTCCGCCTGTGGCTGACGCAGGGGCTCGCGCGGCTGGTGGTGGCGGGGATGGTGGTCGCCGGGGCGCTGGCGGCGATGGGCCTGCACAGCCCCCGCCTGGCCCTGGCGGTGGGCGCGGTGCTGGTTGCGGGGGGCGCCCTGCAGTGGCGGTTGGGTCCGGGGCTTCGGCGCGCGACCCGCGCGGCGAGGCGGGCGCGGGCGCGGCTTGCCACCGAGGTGGGGGAGCGGGCGGCGGCGCTCGCGGTGATCCAGGCCTTCGGCCAGTGGCGGCGCGAGCGGGCGCGGGTGCGCCGGCGCAGCCGCGATCTCGCTGCGGCGATGGTGAGGCGGGCGCGACACGCGGGGGCGCTGCGCGGGACGGCGGAGGTGACCGCGGGCCTCGCCTGGGCGGCGCTGGTGCTGGTGGGCGGGGCCGAGATGGCGGCGGGACGGCTCGCGGCAGGGGACCTGGTGGCCGGGCTCACGCTGGCGGCGCTGCTTGCGCCCCGGGTGCGCGAGCTCGGGCGCGTGCACGAGTACTGGCAGGGCGCGCGGGTGGCGCGGGAGCGCCTGGAGGCCTTTCTCGCCCTGCCGGCGCGGGCGCCCGGCCGCGGGCGCGCGCTGCCCGCGGGGGGGGGCCGCGTCCGCTTCGAGGGGGTGCGGGTGGGCACCGCCCTCGCTCCGCTGGAGGCCGACGTGGCGCCGGGGCGCGTGGTGGCGCTGGTCGGGCCCAACGGCGCCGGCAAGAGCACGCTGATCGGCCTGGTGAACGGGATGGCGGCGCCGGATGCGGGGCGGGTCCTGCTGGACGGGGTGGACGTCGCCGAGGTGGCGCCGCGCGCCCTGCGCGCGGCGGTGTCGGTGCTGGCGCCGGATCTGCCGCTGCTGCGGGGGACGGTGCGGCGCAACGTGCTCTACCGCGCGCCGGCGGTTGGGGAAGGGGCCTACCGCCGGCTGGCGGCGCGGGTGGGCCTCGCCGCCGCGGGCCGCGACGGGGCGCGTCGGGTCGGCGAAGGCGGCCGGGGGCTCTCGGCCGGCGAACGCCAGCGCGCGGCGCTGGCGCGCGCGCTCGCCGGAGGCTGCCGCGTGCTGCTCCTGGACGAGCCCGAGGGCGGGCTCGACGCGGAGGGCATCGAGGCGGTGGCGGCGCTCCTGCGCGAGCGCCCGTGCACCGTGCTCCTGGCCACCCACCGGCGCGAGCTCGCGGCGCTCGCCGACGAGGTCTGGCTGCTGGAGGCCGGGCGGGTGGTCGCCCGTGGCCGGCCGGCGGAGGTGCTGGCGGCGGCGGGGCGGTGGACGCCGCGGCCGGTGGTGGCGGGGGCGCAGGGGTGAGGAGGGGGACGATGACGGCAGCGGTGCTCGTGATGGTGGCCGGTCTTGCCCAGGGCGCGGGGGTGCAGCGGCTGCGCACCCCGGAGGGCGTGCGCTATCACGCCTGGTTCCCGGAGGAGCGGCCGGCGGGGCTGGTGGTTTCGGTGCACGGGATCTCGCGCAACGCCGCCGAGCACGTGCGGCGGCTGGCGCCCGCGGCGGCCGCGGCCGGCTACGCCGTGGTGGCGCCGCTGCTGCCGCCGGGGCGGTTCCGGGGCTTCCAGCGGCTGCGCGCCGGGGCCGCCGAGGCGGTGGAGGACGTGGTGGCCGACGCCGCGGCGCGCGCCGGGCGGCCCTTCCCCCGTTTCGTCCTCGTCGGGTTCTCGGGCGGGGCGCAGTTCGCGCACCGCTACGCCATGCTCCGGCCGGGGCGCATCGAGTCCCTGCTCCTGGGCGCCGCCGGCTGGTACACGCTGCCGGATCCGGCCCTGCCCTGGCCGCTGGGGGTCGCGCCGGGGACCGCGCCCGCCGCAGTGGATCTCGCCGGCTTCCTGCGGTTGCCCGTCACCGTGGTGGTGGGGGCGGACGACACCCGTCGCGACGTCAGCCTCAACGCCGACCCCGCCGTCGACCGCCTCCTCGGCCGCAACCGGCTCGAGCGGGCCCGGCGCTGGGTGGCGGCGCTGAGGGCCCGGCGGCGGGCCGGCGGCGCCCCGGTGCGTCTGCGGGTGCTTCCGGGGGTCGGGCACGACTTCGCCGAGGCCGCCCGCGCCGGACTCGTGGACGCCCTCGCCGAGGCCCTCGGGGTGGCTCCGCGCCGCCATGTGACGCGGATCACGGCGGCGGCGTCGGGCGGCGGGTAGAAAAAGGCTCCAGGACGGCGGCAGGGCGCCGCCGACGATGCGTCTCCTCCTGGCCCTGGGCGCCCTCGCGGGCGCCTTTTTTTGTCCTGCGCAACTCGCCCCGCCATGCGGGACGGTGCACAATGGGCCTCCGACGTGAATCGTGGAGGCACCGCTTATGAGGATCATCCGTTTCCGCGACCCTCAGGGGCGGATCCGTTACGGCGAGCCGGCGGGCGAGGGCCGGGCCCGGGTGCTCGCCGGCGAGGCGCCCTGGGCGCTCGAGCCCACCGGCGAGGAGGCGGAGGTGGCGCGGGTCCTGGCGCCCCTCGCCCCCGTCAACATCTTTGGCATCGGCCTCAACTATCGCGACCATGCCGCCGAGACCGGGATGCCGGCGCCGGAGAACCCCGTCCTCTTCATGAAGCCCACCACCACCGTGATCGGTCCGGGCGATGCCATCCTCCTCCCGGCCGCCTGCGAGCACGGCCCCGAGGTGGACTACGAGGTGGAGCTTGCGGTGGTGATCGGGCGCGCGGCGCGCGACGTCCCCGCCGAGCGCGCGCTCGAGCACGTCCTCGGCTACACCGTGGCCAACGACGTCTCGGCGCGGCGCTGGCAGAAGCACGGCGGAGCCGGCCAGTGGGTGCGGGGCAAGAGCTTCGACACCTTCTGCCCGCTGGGCCCGGTGCTGGTGACGGCGGACGAGCTCGGCGACCCGCAGCGGCTGCGCCTGCGCACGGTGCGAAACGGCGAGACGCTCCAGGACGGCAGCACCGCGGACATGATCTTCGGTGTGCGCGAGCTCGTCGCCTTCCTCAGCCGCGACACCACGCTGCTGCCCGGCACCGTGATCCTCACCGGCACCCCGGCCGGGGTCGGCTTCACCCGCACGCCTCCCATCTTCCTCGCCCCCGGCGACGAGATCACGGTGGAGGTGGAGGGGATCGGGGCGCTGAGCAACCCGGTGGTCGCCGCGGGCGGCGGCTGAGGCCCGCGCCCCGAGACGGAGTCAGCCCACGATCACCGCCACCTCGGCGTCGCCCTCCTTGCCGATGACCTCGGCGGTGACGTTGTCGCCGTGGCGGCGCAGCAGCAGGTCCACGTGGCCCTCGCCCAGGCGCAGGTTGCGGATCTCGAGCCACTCCAGGTAGTCGGGCAGCGCCGGGCGCACCAGGCACAGGCGCGGCCGCTCGGGCTCGAAGCGCAGCCCGAGGCAGGCGCCGAGGAGGCCGAAGACGGAGGCCGCGGCCCAGGCCTGCGGCGAGCAGGCCACCGGGTACTGGGTCGGCCCCTGCCCGGGGCGGCGGGCGAAGCCGCAGAAGAGCTCGGGCAGCCGGTGGAGGTCGGCGTAGAGGCTCGCCTCGAACAGCCCCCGCAGGATCGCCAGCGTCCCGCCGCGGTGCCCGTAGCGGGCCATGCCGATGCCGATGAGGGCGTTGTCGTGCGGCCAGATGGAGCCGTTGTGGTAGGACATGGGGTTGTAGCGGGCCTCGCGGCGTCCCACCGTGCGCACGCCCCAGCCCGAGAAGAGGTCGTCGCCGAGCAGGGTCTCCACGGTGCGGGCGGCGGCGCGGGTGTCGGCGATGCCGGTGAAGAGGACCTGGCCGGCGTTGGAGGTGCGCACGCGGCAGCGGCGCTTGTCGCCGTCGAGGGCGAGGGCGTAGCAGCCGAGGGCCTCGTCCCAGAAGGCGTCGTGGAAGCGGCGGGCGAGCGCGTCGGCGAGCTGCTCCTGCCGCGTCGCCCAGGCGCTGCGCCCGAGCAGGCGGGCGAGCCGCGCCGCCTCCCGGCGCGCGGCGTAGACGTAGCCCTGGACCTCGCAGAGGGCGATGGGGGCGGGGGCGTCGCGGCCGTCGGCGTGGAAGACGGCGTCGTTGGAGTCCTTCCAGCCCTGGTGGAGCAGCCCCGAGGGGTTGTGGCGGGCGTACTCCACGAAGCCGTCGCCGTCGCGGTCGCCGTAGCGGTCGATCCAGGCCACCGCGGCCTCGACGTGGGGCCAGAGTTCGCGCACCAGGCCGAGGTCGCCGGTGCGGCGGTGATAGGCCCCGGCCAGGACCACGAACAGGGGTGTGGCGTCGATGGTGCCGTAGTAGCGGGCGAAGGGGACCTCGCCGAGGCGCGCCATCTCGCCGTGGCGCACCTCGTGCAGGATCTTGCCGGGCTCGGCCTCGCAGGCCGGGTCCTCGCGCTGCGCCTGGTGGTGGGCGAGGTAGCGCAGGACGCCGCGCGCCAGCTCCGGGTTGGCCCACAGGGTCAGCAACGCGGTGACGAGCCCGTCGCGGCCGAAGACGGTGGCGAACCAGGGCACGCCGGCGTCGGGGTAGGGCCCGTGCGGGGTCTCGGTCACGAGCATGCGCAGGTCGGCGGCCGAGCGGTGCAGCCAGGCGTTGAACTGCTCGTTGCTGGTGAAGACCGCCACCTCACGCCGGCGCAGGGCCTCGCGGGCCTTGGCCGCGGCCGCCGCCGCCCAGGCGAAGTCCGGCGCCGGCCGCTCCTCGGGCTGGTCGAACCCCACCGCGAGCTCGATCTCGCGCACCGTCCCCGGCGCGAGCGCCAGCTCGAAGACCAGGCGGTCGTCCTCGACGCGGGTCGGCGCCGGGTGGGCGCGGATGCGGGTGCGGCGCTCGACGCCGTCGAGGCCGCGGTAGGCGAGCAGCAACCCGTCGGCGAGGCGCTGCGGCGGGCGCTGCTCGCCCCGGCGCGGACGGTCGCGGCCGCGGACCTCGAAGATGTCGGCGAAGTCGGCCTCCACGAGCACGGTCAGGCGCAGCCGCACGGGGTGGGGGGCGTAGCTTCGCAGCCGCATCAGCTCGTGGCAGCTCCCCTCCCACAGGAGCTTGCTGCGGAAGATGTGGACCGAGCCCTTGTGCAGGACGAGCCGCCCGTCCTCGACCAGATCGGGGTTGGCGAGGTCCACCACCAGGCGCTCGTTGTCCTCGGTCACCGTGGAGTTGAGCAGGAAGGGGCGGACGCCGTCGCCGATGAGCAGCTCCAGGCGCGAGAGGTGGCGCGTGTCGCGGTGGTAGAGCCCCTGCTCGCCGGTGCCCACGGGCTGGATGTCGCCGTAGCGGTCGAAGACGCCGAAGCTCGGGCCGTGCTTGAGCGTGCGCGTGCGATCGTCCACCCGCGAGGAGGTGGCGCGCACGTAGACGTCGTTGTCGAGCCAGACCAGATCGTCCACCCTGGATCTCCTGGGGGGCGCACCCGTTATTGTGCGCGGCGGGGACGGACGCGGCGAGGGGGGCGGTGCCCCCCTCTCTCACACGGCGAGCCGCCCGGCGGTGTCGAGGCCGGCCAGGCGCCGGTAGAGGCGCTCGTAGTCGTCGGCCATGCGCTCCACCGAGAAGCGCCGCTCGAACACCCTGCGGCAGGCGACGCGGTCGATCTCGTCGAGGCGGGCGCAGGCGGCGGTGGCCTCTTCCAGCGAGTCCACCACGAAGCCGGTGACGCCGTCCTCCATCACCTCCGGGACCGAGCCGCGGCGCAGGGCGATCACGGGGGTGCCGCAGGCCATGGCCTCGATCATCACCAGGCCGAAGGGCTCCGGCCAGTCGATGGGGAAGAGCAGCGCGGCGGCGCCGCCGAGGAGTTCGGCCTTGCCGCGCTCGTCCACCTCGCCCACGTACTCCACCCCCGGCAGGCGCAGCAGCGGCCGGATACGCTCGTCGAAGTAGGCCTGGTGCAGGGGGTCGATCTTGGCCGCGAGGCGGATCTCCATCCCCGCCCGGCGGGCGATCTCGATCGCCCACTCGGCGCGCTTCTCGGGGGTGAAGCGGCCGAGGAAGGCGAGATAGCCCTCCGGATGCGGCCGGAAGGGCAGGAGGCTGCGCGGCAGGCCGTGGTGGACGGTGGCGAGCCAGTTGGCGCGCCGGACCGGGTGGCGCTGGCTGTCGGAGATGGAGACCACGGGGATGTCGGTGAACTCCGCGAACACCGCCGCCACCTCCGGCAGATCCAGCCGTCCGTGGAGGGTGGTCAGGTGCGGCCTGCCCAGCAGGCGCGCCAGCGGGAAGTGCAGGAAGTCGGTATGGAAGTGGATGACGTCGAACTCGCCCGCCTCGCGCACCACCCGTCCCAGCATCGCCGTGTGCGCGGCGAGGGGATCGATGGCGCGGGGATCGAGGCGCAGGGCCCGCTCGCCGGCGGGGCGCAGCTCGGCGCCGGTTTCGGAGTCGCCGCTGGCGTAGAGGACCACCTCGTGGCCGCGGCGGACCAGCTCCTCGGTGAGCCAGGAAACGACGCGCTCGGTGCCGCCGTAGAGCTTGGGCGGCACGCTCTCGTGCAGGGGCGCAACCTGTGCGATCCGCATGTCCGCCAACCTCCTCGCTCGTCACCAGGGGCCGTCGCGGCGCGCCGGAAGGCGCCGCGACGGCGGGATCCGGAAGCCTTGCCCGGGCACCGGGCGCCTGGATGATGGGGACGCCGCGGCGCGGTTCAAGGGCGGGCAGGAACCCTGCCGCGGGGGCGGCGTCTATCCTTTGACATTGACCGATGTCATGAACGTACCGGGCGGCCGTCCTCCCGCGGGGGGGCGGTGCCCGCGCCGGGAGGACCCGCGATGCTCATCCGCCGCCCCGATCCCATTCCGGCCTCGGAGATCACGGACCCGGCCCTCTTCCGCCGCCGGCGCGCGTTCCTGCGCTATGCGGCCGGGGTGCTGGGGGCCGCGGCGGTGCCGGCGGCCTTCGCCGTCCCCGGCCCGCACGGGCGGGAGCGGCTGGAGGTGGCGGTGCGCGGGCGCTTCTCCACCGACGAGGCCCCCACCTCCTACGCCTCGGTCACCGGCTACAACAACTTCTACGAGTTCGGCGTCAACAAGCGCGATCCCGCTCGTCTCGCCGGCAGCCTGCGTACCCGCCCCTGGACCGTGGTGGTGGAGGGGGCGTGCGAGCGGCCGCGCACCTTCGACATCGACGAGCTCCTGCGCCGCTTCCCGCTGGAGGAGCGGGTCTACCGCCTGCGCTGCGTCGAGGCCTGGTCGATGGTGATCCCGTGGGTGGGCTTCCCGCTGGCGGCGCTGCTCAAGGCGGTGCAGCCCACCTCGGAGGCGCGCTACGTGGCCTTCGAGACCCTCCACGACCCGGAGCAGATGCCGGGACAGCGCCGGCGCATCCTCGACTGGCCCTACCGCGAGGGGCTGCGCATCGACGAGGCGGTCCACCCCCTCGCCCTGATCGCGGTGGGGCTCTACGGCGAGGTGCTGCCGAACCAGAACGGGGCCCCGCTGCGCCTGGTGGTGCCCTGGAAGTACGGCTTCAAGAGCATCAAGTCCATCGTCCGCATCCGGCTCGTTCCCGAGCAGCCGCCGACCACGTGGCACATGGCGGCCCCGGACGAGTACGGCTTCTACGCCAACGTCAACCCGGACGTGCCGCATCCGCGCTGGAGCCAGCGGCGCGAGCGGCGCATCGGCGAGCTGCGCAAGCGCCCGACGCTGCCCTTCAACGGCTATGCCGAGGAGGTGGCGCACCTCTACGCCGGCATGGACCTGAGGCGCTTCTACTGATGCGCTCGCCGGATCCGGGCAAGGCGGCGCTCTTCCTCCTCTGCCTGCTGCCCCTCGGCGGCCTCCTCTGGGACGCCGCCAGCGGCGGCCTCGGCGCCAATCCCGTCGAGGCGCTCAGCCGCCGTACCGGCGACTGGACCCTGCGCCTGCTCCTCGCCACGCTCGCGGTCACGCCCCTGCGCCGCCTCGCGGGCTGGCGCTGGATCGCGCGCCAGCGCCGCATGCTGGGGCTCTTCGCCTTCTTCTACGCCTGCCTGCACGTGGCCAACTACCTGGTCCTGGACCAGTGGCTCGAGTGGGCGGAGATCGTCGCCGACGTCCTGGAGCGCCCGTGGGTGACGGTGGGGGCGGTGGGCTTCCTGCTCCTGGTGCCGCTGGCCGCCACCTCCACCGACGCCGCGCTGCGCCGCCTCGGGGGGCGGCGCTGGAAGCGCCTGCACCGCGCCGTCTATCTCGCCGCCGGCCTCGGGGTGCTGCACTACCTGTGGCTGGTGAAGGCGGACCTGACCCCGCCGCTTGCCTACGGCGCGGTGCTGGCGGTGCTGCTCCTTGCGCGGCTGCCGCTCGCGGCGGCGCTGCGCCCGGCCTTGGGCGCCCCGTCCGGGCGCTGACGCCGCGGTCAGGGGGAGGCGGCGGCGAGGCCCGTCCGCCCCGCCCAGTCGCGGGCGAACTGCCAGGCCGTGCGGCCGCTGCGGCTGCCGCGCGTCTGCGCCCAGCGCAGCGCCTCGCGCTCGGTGGCCTCGTCCCACGCCTCGACCCCGAGCCGGCGCAGCCAGTGGCGCACCACCGCCAGGTACTGGGCCTGGTCGAAGGGGTGGAAGGAGAGCCAGAGGCCGAAGCGGTCGGAAAGCGAGAGCTTCTCCTCCACCGCCTCGCCCGGGTGGAGCTCCCCGCCCACCATGCGCGCCTCGAGATTCTCGGCCTGGTACTCGGGCATGAGGTGGCGGCGGTTGGAGGTGGCGTAGACCAGGAGGCCTTCCGCCGGGGCCGCGAGCGAGCCCTCCAGCATGGCCTTGAGGTGCTTGTAGCTGGGGTCGTCGGCGCCGAAGGAGAGGTCGTCGACGAAGAGGATGTGGCGGCCGGGGCGGCCGGCGAGCCGCTCCACCACCTCCGGCAGGTCCTCGAGGTCCTGCGCATCCAGCTCCACGAGCCGCAGCCCCTCTCCCGCGAAGGCGGGCAGCAGCGCCTTGACCAGCGAGCTCTTGCCCGTGCCGCGGGCCCCGGTGAGGAGCACGTTGTTGGCGGGCAGGCCGGCGACGAACTGCGCCGTGTTGCGCACCACCTCGGCCTTCTGGCGGTCGATGCCGAGGAGGTCCTCGAGCCGGGTCAGGCGCGGATGGGGGACGGGCTCGAGCCAGGCGGCGGGCCCCCTGCGCCGCCAGCGCAGCGCGACCGCCTCCTCCGGGGGCGGCGCCGGCGGGGGCGGGATCCAGGGCTCGAGCCGCTCAAGGAGGCGCTCGATGCGGCCGACAAGGTCCTCGATGGGTGTCACCGACCCGCGCTCCCTCGACGTGCGCTGCCCCGGGGGATCCTATGCTAACCTCGCTCCCGGGCGCCAGGGCGGCGGTCTCGGGTGCCGGCAGGCGATGGAGAAGACGTGGATCTCCGAGCGGACCATCTGGCGAGGCTGACCGCCGCCGACGCCCTGGAGCCGGTGCCCCCGGACATGTCGTCGGCGGTGCCGCTCGGGGCGGTGCCGGCGCGGATGCCGCTGGGCGAGGCCCTGCTGCGGCTCGAGCGGGCGCACGCCGAGGCGCTGCCGGTGGTGGACGAGTCCGGGGCGCTCGTCGGCGCGGTCAGCCGCGCAGGGATCCGCCGCGCCCTCGTGGAGGCGGAGCACGCGGGGGTGTGGGAGGCGCTGGCCTCGGTGGCCGAGGCGGTGCCGGGCGCGCACCCGCGGGAGTTCTTCGTGAACCTGGCGCGCCAGCTCGCCGCCGTGCTCGGGGTGCGGTGGGCCTTCGTCGGCCGCCTCGTCGACCCGTCCAGTGTGACCACGCTGGCGGTGGTGGACGGCGGCCGGCCTGTCGAGGACTTCACCTACCTGCTCGCCGGTACGCCCTGCGAGGAGGTGGTCAACCAGGGGCCCTGCTGCTATCCGGAGGCGGTCCAGGCCCGGTTCCCGCAGGATCGGCTCCTCGCCGAGATGGGGGTCGAGAGCTACGTGGGGATCCCCCTCGCGGACTCCACGGGCCGCCCCCTGGGGATCCTGGTGGGGCTGCACGATGCGCCGATGCCGCCCTCGCGGGAGCGCGAGCCGCTGCTTCGCATCTTCGCCGCCCGCGCCGCGGCGGAGCTGGAGCGGCTCGAGCGCGAGCGCATGCTGGGCCTTCATCTCGACTTCCAGCGCGTCCTCGGCCTCGTGCTCGAGCGGGCCCAGGATCCGGGGCCGCTGGAGGGCTTCCTGGCCTACGCCCTCGAGCGGTTGCTGGCCCTCTCCTGGATGGGTGCGGGCGCGGGAGGGGCGGTGCTGCTGCGCGAGGGCGACCACCTGGTGCGGGTGGCCGCCCGCGGCCTGCCGGAGCCGGCGGCGTCGCAGTGTGCGCGGGTGCCGGTGAGCGCGCCCCTGTGCGGGCGCGTGGTGCGGGAGCGCCGTGTCGTCCGCTGGCCGGCGGGCGCAGCCGAGTGTCCTCTCCTGGACGCCGCCGACCGGGGCGGCTGGGCCGTGCCGCTGCGCCACGGGGAGGACGTCCTCGGGGTGCTCCTGCTCGTCGGCGGTGAGGGGGGCGGCGAGGACGCCATCGGCGAGGCCTTCGTGCGCGCCCTCGGGGACGTGCTCGGCGGCACCATCGCGCGGCGGCGCGACCTCGAGGTCATGCGCCGGCTCTCGGTGGCGGTGGAGCAGAGCCCGGCCTCGGTGCTGATCCTCGATCCCGAGGGGCGCATCGAGTACGCCAACGCCGAGTTCGAGGCCCAGACCGGCTACGCGCGCGAGGAGGTCCTGGGGCGCCGGCCGCAGGACTTCCTGGGCTCGGAGGGGACCCCGCCGGAGGACCGCGAGGCGCTGCTGGAGGCGATGCGGGCGGGGCGGGAGTGGCACGGCGTCGTCTGCGACCGTCATCGCGACGGCCGCGACGTCTGGGTCGAGCTGCACGTGGCCCCGGTGCGCGACGCCGAGGGGCGGATCCGCCACTACGTCTCCATGGCCACCGACGTCACCGCCCAGCGCGAGGCCGAGGCGCGGGCGGAGCGGCGCCGGGCGCTGCTGGAGGCGGTCACGGACAACATCGACGAGGGGATCCTGGTCCTCGACGCCGACACCCGGGTGGTCTGGTACAACCGCCGCTACGTCGAGCAGTGGGGGCTCGAGCCGGCCTTCCTCGACCGCCGCCCGAGCCTCGAGGAGGTCGCCCGCGAGCTCTGCCGCCGCGGCGTCTATCCGCCGGAGGCGGAGGAGGCGGTGGTGGCGGACCGGCGCGAGCGCTTCGCCCGGGGCGAGGCCTCGTGGATCGAGGCCCCGCGCTGCGACGGGCGCCACACCGACATCTACATCCATCCCCTGCCGGACGGCGGCTATCTGCTCGCAAGCCACGACGTCACCGCCCGCGTCCAGGCCGCCGAGGCCCTGCGCCGCCGTCTCGGCATCGAGGAGACCCTCGCCGAGGTGGCGCAGGTGCTGCTCGCCGGCGGCGAGGGCGGGCTCGATGAGGCGGTGGGACGGCTCGCGCGGGCGGCCCATGTCGATCACGCCTTCCTCTACATCGCCGAGCGCGGCGGCGACGGGCGCATCACCCAACGCCTGCGCGCGGCCTGGGACGCCCCCGGGCGGCCGGCGCTCAGGGAGCGGCTGCCCGAGGTGCCGCCGGCGGACTACCCCTGGTCGCGGGCGCGGCTGGCGGCGGGCGAGGCGGTGATCGTCCGCGCCGGCGCGCTCCCCAAGGGTGCGGAGGCCGAGGGGCGCTTTCTCGAGGCGGCGGGCATGGGCACGGTGGCGGCGCTGCCGGTGCCGCGGGCTGCGGGCGGCATCCAGGGCTTCCTCGGCTTCGGCGACGACGACCCGCAGCGGCGCTGGGACGCCGACGACCTGCGCGCCCTGCGTGCCGCCTGCGCCATGATCGGCGCGCACCTTGCGCGGCTGCGCTCGGAGGCGCGGCTGCGCGCCAGCGAGGAGCGCTACGCGCTCGCCGCCCGCGGCGCCAACGACGGGCTCTGGGACTGGGACATCCTGGCGGAGCGGGTCTACTACTCGCCGCGCTGGTGCGAGATGCTGGGCTATGCCGAGGGCGAGCTGGCGCCCGAGCGGGAGACCTGGTGCGGGCGCATCCACGAGGAGGACCGCGCGGCCTTCGAGCGCGCCCTCGAGCGGCACCTGGCGGGGGAGACGCCGCAGTTCGTGTGCGAGTTCCGCATGCGCCACCGCGACGGCGGCTACCGCTGGATGCTGGCGCGGGGGCTTGCGGTGCGCGACGAGGCGGGGCGGGCGGTGCGCATGGCGGGCTCCATGACCGACGTCACCGAGCGGCGCGAGGCCCAGGAGCAGCTCCTGCGCGAGGCCTTCTACGACGGGCTCACGGGGCTGCCCAACCGGGCCCTGTTCGAGGACCGGGTGAGCGCCGCCATCGCCCGCGCCCGGCGCGACCCGGCCCGCCGCTTCGCCGTGCTCATGCTGGACCTCGACCGCTTCCAGGTGGTCAACGACAGCCTCGGCCACCGGATGGGGGATCTGCTCATCAAGGCCGTGGCCTCGCGCCTCGAGGCCCTGATGCGGCCCGGCGACACCGTGGCCCGCCTCGGCGGGGACGAGTTCGCGGTCCTGCTCGAGGAGGTGCGCGACGCCACCGCGCCGGTGGCGGTCGCCGAGCGGCTCATGGAGGAGCTCGCCGTGCCCTTCGAGCTGCAGGGGCAGCAGGTCTACACCGGCGCCAGCGTCGGCATCGTCGCCGACGGCAGCGGCTACCGCGAGCCCGAGGAGCTGCTGCGTGACGCCGACACCGCGCTGCACCGGGCCAAGCGTGCCGGGCGCGGGCGCCACGAGCTCTTCGACACCGCCATGTACGAGCGCGCCCGCTTCCTCATGGGCCTCGAGCGCGACCTGCGCCGGGCCATCGAGGAGGGGGGGCTGTCGGCGGCCTACCAGCCCATCGTCGATCTCGAGCAGGGCCGCCGCCTGGTCGGCTTCGAGGCCCTGGCGCGCTGGACCCATCCGGGGCGCGGGCCGGTCTCGCCCGGCGAGTTCATCCCGGTGGCGGAGGAGGCCGGGCTCATCGTCTCCCTGGGCTGGTGGATGCTGCGCGAGGCCTGCCGCCAGGTGAGGGCGTGGCGGGAGCAGGGCGTGGGCGGCGACGTCCACGTCAGCGTCAACGTCTCGGCGCGGCAGTTCGCGCTGCCGGACTTCACCCGGCGGGTGGAGGCGATCCTCGCCGAGGAGGGGGCCGAGCCCGCGTGGCTGCGGCTCGAGATCACCGAGAGCGTCCTCATGGCCGGCGGCGAGGTGGTGGAGGCCAATCTCCGCGCCCTGCGCGGGATGGGCTTTCGCATCTACCTCGACGACTTCGGCACCGGCTTCTCCTCGCTCTCCTACCTCCACCGCTTCCCGGTGGACGTGATCAAGATCGACCGCTCCTTCGTCGCGCCGCTGGCCGAGCCGGGCGGGGAGAGCGGGCTGGTGCGCAGCATCATCGCGCTGGCCCGCGACCTCGGCAAGGACGTGGTGGCCGAGGGGGTGGAGGCGCTGACCCAGGAGACGCTGCTGCGCGTGCTGCGCTGCCGCTACGCCCAGGGCTATCTCTACGCCGCTCCGCTG